>NZ_ASSB01000349.1:0-825 GCF_000520755.1 Paenibacillus sp. 1-18 | reverse complement strand
AAGAATTACAACGTTATGGGTGTGGCGAAGGCTTCACTGGAAGCTGGCATGCGCTATCTGTCGAATGATCTGGGTACTTACGGTATTCGTGTTAATGCGATTTCGGCGGGTCCCATACGGACTTTGGCCGCCTATGGTATTAAGGATTTTAGCACGATGCTAAAGCATATTGAAGAGACGACGCCCCTACGCAAGACAGTTGATACGTCAGAAGTCGGGGATACCGCGTTATTCCTATTTTCCCATTTATCGAGAGGCATTACGGGAGAAGTTATCCATGTTGATGCAGGATACCACATTACGGGGATGTAAGGAGGGAACGCTGTGCTTGTTACGCATACGGACTGCCGTATTATCTCACCTGAAGGGATTATGACAAGGGAGCGACTGGAGCGGGACGTTGTGATCTTTTCCCGTATGTTGGCTCTTCGAGGAATTTCTGAAGAAGGCAGAGTGATACTGAAAGCAGCGAATTCTTATTATTTTGTTGTGTCTCTGTTCTCCCTGTGCAACATCGCTGTTTCGGTGACTGTAGTGGACGAGCAGACCGTGCTTGATGAAATAGCTCAAATTTACGACGAAGCGGGTGCCTGCTGTATCCTGACCGATTGCGACCCAGGACTTTCTCATGCTTCTGTTATTCTAATTCAAGATCTAATCCAAGAAGAAGCAGTGCACCCACATTGGGTTGGAGAGCCGGAAATCTATGGCATCGACTTTAACAAGTGGTGCGAGCGATCGGATGCCCTCATTCTGTATTCTTCAGGCACGACGGGTAAACCCAAGGGCATCGTGAAGGCTGGATCTGCTTTCATGGACAATATC
>NZ_ASSB01000348.1:0-47370 GCF_000520755.1 Paenibacillus sp. 1-18 | reverse complement strand
GGGGGGAGCCGATACCGAACATATGACGCACCGGCTGTGGCCACAGCAGTGTTGCAATATCGGATGCAGGCAGCAAGAAAATGCCGCTGTCATTCTTTTTAGCCCATATATCTGTTGCGGTTTTGGCTAGCATTTTATTGGAGCTGATGCCGATGCGAATCCATACCCCTGTTTGTGCTAATACTTTTTGCTGAATTTCATTTGCAATACTCATCGGATCTCCGAACAGGGAGAGACTTCCGCTCATATCCAGAAACTGTTCATCAATACTGAAAACCTCAACTAAATCCGTATATTCATTATAGATTTCTGTTATTTTTAATGAAACGTCGATATAATGCTGCATACGCGGGCGTACAATAATAAGGTCAGGACATTTTCTCACCGCTTCTCCCAGACGTTCTGCAGTAGATATACCGTATTTTTTGGCCAGCGGACACGCAGCTAAAATAATACCTGAGGGACGTGAGGGATCACCTGCAACAACGAGCGGTTTGTTTTGATATTTAGGATCATCCGCCTTTTCAATACTCGTATAAAAACTTTGACAGTCCGCTAAAAATATAGTTCTTTTGCTACGCTCTTTCAATAATTACAACCTCCCTCCAGATGTGGACCCTTTATTTTTCCAAAATATTCTTGAATGTAAACTCATATAGTAGTATTATATACAGAACAGGTGTTCCTAATACAAATGTATTTTTTGGAACGTTATAGTTTACGTGAAACCTAACATGGCGTATCATATTATGTTGAACGAAAATAAGTGGAAATGAATATTGAGGGGAGAAAACCATTTTTATGAACCCAAAACGTCGACCATCATCTCAAAAACGCAGTAGGTGGCGTATTTTCGGCAAAGTTTTGCTGATTAATATCAAGTGGTTCTCGCTTGCTGGCTTGTTGGGAGTGCTGTTTGCCGGAGGACTTATATCGGGCTATGTGGCAGCGCTGGTTCATGATGAACCTGTACGATCACGTCAGTTGATATATGAGAAGGTGAATGAGAACGCTCTGACCAGTTTTGTATATTTTAATGATCAGGTCACTCCGGTTGGACGAATGCGCATGGAGGAGGATCGGCAGCTCGTTGATCTGAAGGATGTTCCTCAGTCTATTATAGATGCCCTCATTTCAACGGAAGACAGTCAGTTTTATGAGCATCACGGCGTTGATTTAAAGGGAACGGCTCGGGCTGTTAAACAGAAGCTTCTACACGAGAACCGCCAAACAGGCGGTAGCACACTCACACAGCAGGTAGCACGGCGTGTTTTCCTCAGCCTTGATAAGACGGACAGCCGTAAAGTGAAGGAAATGCTGCTTGCACTGCGTATGGAGCGTTTCATGAGTAAGGATAAAATATTAACGGCCTACTTAAACAAAATGCCTTTTGGCAACGGCTCAGCAGGCTATAATTTGTATGGAATCAAGTCCGCTTCATTAGGAATTTTTAATGTAAGTGATCTACATAAGCTTCATATTGCTCAAGCAGCTTATTTGGCCGGCCTGCCGCAATTGCCGTCTGTTTATTCTGCTTTTGATGGAAAAGGGAAGTTCGATGAAAAAGGCTTCGACAAAGCAATGGAGCGCCAACGTGTTGTGCTGGCAAGAATGCTGGCAACAGGTAAACTCACGCTGTCCGAATATAATGAAGCGCTCCAATTTGATGTGAAAGCGACTCTTGCACCACATCGTGAAAAAAGCTATAATACATTCCCTTATTTGATGCTGGAAACAGAGCGGGAGGCGGCTCAGTTGTTAGCACTCCAGCAAAATCCGAATCTCACGGCAGCCGAGATTTCCAAGCCTGAGCATGCTGAACTTCTTCAAAATACGCGAGAAGAGCTGCAACGGTCCGGGTATCGAATTTATACAACGATAAATAAGAAAATTTATAGCAATATGCGGCAGATTGCAGCCAATCCACAGAACTTTTCTCCATACAGTAAGAAGAAGGGACTAGAGCAGATTGCAGCAATTATGATTGATCATAGGACAGGTGCTATACTCGGGATGATCGAGGGTAGGGATTTTAATATAGAGCAAATGAACTATGCAACTCAAATGACACGTCAGCCCGGTTCTGCCATGAAGCCTATTGCTGCCTATTTGCCTGCTTTGGAAAAGGGCTATACTCAGCCTGCTGGTCTTATTGATGATTCGCAAATTATATTGAAAGACGGACGTAAAGGCTATCATATTCCTAAAAATTATAATAGAAGATACGAAGGGCTTATGACAGCCCGTGAAGCGCTCAATCGGTCCATCAACATTCCTGCCCTGAGACTGTTCTTATATGAAGTTAAAATTCATAACGCTTGGAACTTTGTTCGTTCTCTTGGTATTACGACAATACAGCCGCAGGATGAATATGCTCAGACAGGTGTACTGGGTGGACTTAGTAAAGGCGTATCCGTTGAGGAACTGACTGCAGCCTATGGAACGATTCCCAATATGGGTGTATACAATGCACCTCATCTGATCAGCAAAATTACGGATGCCAATGGCAAGATCGTATATGAATATAAACCGCAGTCGAAGCGGGTATATTCGCAGCAAACCGCATTTTTGATGACGGATATGCTCAGAACCGTTATATCAGACCCGAGAGGAACTGGAAAACGTCTGCAAAAAGCTTTTAAAAGCTACGGCACCATAGATATTGCCGGTAAAACCGGTACCACACAAAACTTTGGTGATGTGTGGTTCATGGGCTACACCCCTGACGTTACTCTTGGCGTCTGGGCTGGTTACCGCCAACAGGTGAATACACTCTCACAAGAGGGTCATTCCAGGGCACAGTCGGTGTGGGCACTAATCATGAATGAGGCGATCAAGGACCAACCCAAGCTTTTCAAGAATAAGCATTTTATACAGCCGGAAGGTGTTGTGAGAGTTACGGTCTCCAGCATTACAGGTAAACTTCCGGGGCGTTATTCCCGTCAATCTGGTCAGCTTGTGACCGACTGGTTTAATCAAAAATATGTGCCGACCGAGATCGGGAGAGAACAGCTTCAGCGTTCTTCTAAACCATCGGTGTCGACCAAACCAGATATAAAGGAAACAGAGATCCCAGAGAAAGAAGCACCTGCAACAGACGAAGGGAAAACTCCATCAGAGGAGATAACTCCTTCTGTTCCTGACACAGACACAGAGATAGGTATACCTGATGAGAATAATGATTTGCCATCCGTAGATATTTCGCAGCCTGCTGTTGAAAATGAGCAGGAGACTCATTCTGAAACAGAGATCCAGGATGAAGCTCCAAAAACTGAAACTCCAAAAACAAAGCCTGACGAGGTTGTTTATCCTGAAGCGACGTCTGATCAATCCCATAACTAACCATGTGGATGAATTAGTTTAAAATGCCGTTCCCGACAATGTCGACAGTGACTTGCGTATGAAAACGGACATCAGGGTACTCTTTATTCCAATTTACACTTTTCCATATGGCTGGATAGCGGGCAATCAACTGTCTGCCTATGCCAAAGGCATCACATCCGCTTTCTTGAAGTGTACGAATAATTTCTTCTGCATCCTGGGTCATGATCTCGGAAAGCTGATCATTCAGACGCTGTACATTAGCTTTATCTTGGAGATTGTCTCGTGCATATTCAACAATATTGACAGGCAGTTTCAAGTTGAGATTCACATCAATTTGACCATCTCGCTGAATCTTCACTGCAAGGTGCCGTTTGATGTTCTGAGTAATGGCCTGATACGTGATAAAGTTTTGCATATCATCGGCAGGCCCTGGATGTACCCTTTTTACAAAGCTAGCTGTATTTTTCCACTTTCCAGTCATCAGGACGAATAAAGGTCCTTGCTCGGCTCTTAGGTTTCCAGTGAACTTTTGTCCGTGAAATAAGGCAATTCCACGCGCTATAATATCTTCTCCTTCTTTGGAAAGATAGGGAAGTGCGAAATCCTGACCCGGATCAAGCATCGGGGGGAGCAGTGTCTCCAACGTCATTTCAGGGAAAACACACATGTTCTCAAGGCTTCTGATTTTTTTAGTTATAAATTCACCAATCAAAAGGCTACCTATGCTTTTTTGGTTTATGATATCTCCAGCTAGCCCATCTACAATAGCTATCTTGACATGGGAAGTTGGATGGTCAGGCTCCCGGTATAGCACATCAAGATAGGGGTATAAATCCTTTCGAGCCACGCTTTCACCATATAAAACAATTCCATATTTGAAAAATCGGATATCCCCGGTTACTTTGGCCCTCATTTTGTCTGTGCTCTGCCGAACGGAATTTCCGGTGCCTGAATGAATTTCATTGGTGCTTTTACCTTGATTGCTTTGAGAGTCATCTACAATTTCTAGCGTTTGCTGCAGTACGCCTTCAGGAGTGAGATCATAGGCCGATGCATTTGCCAATCTGGCATCATGCAAGCTGTCCTGATTCCCAGCAGCCCGTTGTAATAATGAGTAGAGCCAGCATTCCAAGCGCTCTGCTCTTTTTTTTCATGTTTTGGGTTCCTCCTTTTTTTTGAAAATATAAGATAGGATCAACAGTAGAAAAGGGAACACAATCAGGAAAAAATAAGCGGAATTATTCGCTATGGAACCAATGAGCTCGAAATCTTCTCTTCGCTGAGGCCAATAGGCAATAATACATGAGGCGAGCACAACAAAGGGAACCGCTTTTTTGTGACTTTTTTGCTTGAGCAGGTAGCTTATTCCGTAAGACGCCGCATAATAATAGCCGCTTATAGTGCCAAAGATCGAAATGAGCCAAATCGGGAGGAAAATAAAATCGACCCGATCCATCGTTCCCAGCGGAATTGACCTGAGTAAATAAATGACCGGCTCCGGCATTAAATCAAGCTGCTGCGGGCTAAATGCGGTTGCACAGGTGAACACGGTAAAACAATATAACAAGACGACGACTGCATTGGCTGCCAAAATTAACTTGAGCTTGCCTATACTTTTACCCTCTACCATAGGGAAGACGACGAGAATAAACTCAAAACCAAACATCGCCATCAGTGTTTCTTTTGAACCGACAATAATACGGGGCCATCCCGCCTCAGTTAGTGGCAACAGATAAAGTGGGTTGGACTGCTTTATGCCATAGCTGATCAATAGCATCATTGGCAAGATCAGAAATGAGATTAAAACAAGCACCCGTGTAATTGTCCTCAAATTTTCCCGAACCAGGTAGATGCTGCTGAACAAAAATAGTGCCAGTATAGCCCAACGGGGAGTTAACTGTAGCATCCAGCGGTTAATAACGTCATAAGCGTTCACGAGCACAGAGGTGCCCATAAGCAGATAGTAGGCAATGTAAGCCGCCGCTAGTATTTTTCCAATCCAAGAGCCAGTAAGCTGAGTTAATATTTGATATATAGAGGAGGAGGGAAAACGCCTTAGCAGGAGCCAGCATATCAAGATGATGAGTTGGATCAGAAAACCGCCAATAAGGACAGATATCAAGCCCCCTCCTTTGGATGAAAGGTGCATTTGATAGGGAAGCGATAAAATGTCTACGCCAATCTCAAACTTGATGATCAAAAAAAACAGTTGATCCCGTGTAATCGTACTTTCTTTATTCACGTCGTTTCCAGCTCCTAGAGTCGTTCTGTTGCTTCAATTTTTGGGCTTGGGAGCCATATGGCCGCTGATGGAGTGTCCATATGGGAAAGCGGATAATGACATCCTTCATATCGCCAAGCCGGAAAGGTGCCAAAGGAGCGAAGTAGGGTGTACCAAACGTCTCCAGCTTGCAAAGGTGAATAGTAAGAATAAGCAGGCCAAAAGCAATGCCGATATATCCGAACAAGGCCGCACCAATCATCATCGGAAAACGGAGAATACGGACAGCTGAGCTCATTTCATGAGAGGGTACCAAAAAAGAAGAAATGGCTGTTAATGAGACGACGATAATCATCGTATATGACACGAGACCTGCGCGAACGATAGCATCCCCGATGACCAAGCCACCAACGATACCAATAGTTTGACCGACCCGACTGGGTAGACGAATCCCCGCTTCTCGCAGCACCTCAAAGATCAATTCAAGCAACATGGCCTCGATAATAGCCGGAAAAGGAACGTTTTCCAATGATTTTTTGATGGTGTGCGCCAGTTCTAACGGCAAAATAGCTGAATGAAAAGTTATCGTTGCTATGTAAACGGCAGGCAACGTAAAAGCGATCAGAAAACTCACCATTCGAATCATTCTTAGAAATGAACTAATAATCCAACGGCCATGATAATCATCAGGGCTTTGGTAAAATGCAAAAAAGGAAACAGGAACAATTAAAGCGGTAGGGCTACCTTCAGCCAAAATCGCTATCCGACCTTCCATTAAATTAGCAGTTACCCGATCCGGCCGTTCCGTGCTGAGCTGCTGAGGAAACAGGGAAAAAGGATTGTCCTCCGTAAACTCTTGAATAAAACCGGGTGGGAGCACCATATCCGATGACTTATCCACGTCTCGTATCTATTGCACGAGGAACTGAGACGAGATTACAAGAGGACATCATCTTGTGTCAGATCAATTCCCAGATAATGTCCCAGTTCCCGTCTGACCTCACTGCGGGCAAAGGACGAGAGCATGAAAAACCGCTTTTGATAACCGCGGCACATATACAGAACCTCTACTCCTTCATAATTTCGGATTTCACTATATATTTTGATCCCCTGTCTTTTCATTTGGGCCTTTGTTTCTGCTAATTGAACAGCAACGCGCTGCTGTACTTCAGTCAGGCTACGAACGTACAGATCGGGCATTTTTAAAGGAGAGGTACTCAGAATACGAATGTCTCGCTCCAATACATCCAACACCAAGGTCAAAAGTACACAAATCTTGATCAACGCCGCATCTTTTTCGGAAGGCTGAGGGGCTTTACTCTTGTTGTTCAGCAGCTTTTTGTTTGTCATAAAAATCTCCTTTACTCGGAGTAAGAATACAATATATAATAAGTATAGGGAACAAATGTTCTCTTTATACCTCATCATAGGAATTTTCCCGTTGCCTAAGCAATCATCAATTATTGGAAAAGCAGCAGGAAAGCAGATCGACGATGACAGTGAAACAGGGTTTATGTTAAGCTAATGGTTAAAAATACCTTACACAGAAAGAGAGAGCGCTACTGATTGTGGTGAGTCACTCTTATTTAACATAAGAAGGTAGAGAAAGAAGGTATACATATTGTCACGTTCGTTGTATGCGGCGTTATTACTACTGAGTCTTATTTGGGGTGGTTCGTTTCTGTTTATTAAGGTGTTGCTGCTGCATCAAGTAGGACCATGGACCATTGTATTTCTCCGTTCCAGCTTTGGACTTATTTTTATTGTCTTGTTGATGCTGTTTATGCGCTTGCCATTTAAAATTAAACGCATTCCGTGGAAATCCGTTATTCTGGTAGCCTTGGTCAATATGGTTTTACCATGGACTTTGATCGGCTTTAGTGAGACCAGAATAGCAAGCAGCATGGCTTCGGTATTGAATGCTACAACGCCTATTTGGACGATGCTGGTGGGGCTTGTCTTTTTCGGAGCTATATTTCGTCGGCTGCAGTGGTTAGGAATGTGTCTCGCCTTTGTGGGGATTATTATTTTGCTGGGTATTAATCCTGCATCCATTATTTCTGTTGATCCTGTAGGTTTTGGTTGTATGCTGCTTGCGACTCTCTGCTATGGATTTGGAACGCAGCTTTCCAAGCGTTTTCTCTCCAATCTGTCTATGTATCAGGCTACCTTTGCGACACTGTTCGGTGCGGCAGTTGGGGGTGGCATCATGATGACAATTGTAGAGAGACCTGATCTGTCGATTGTTTTTGTTCCCAGTGTGTTTGGTTCCCTCGTAGGACTAGGAGTCCTGGGATCAGGAGTAGCATATATTTTGTTCAACTATATGATTTTGCGAGGAAGTGCGGAATTTGCTTCTTCGGTCACTTATTTTGTACCAGTGAGCGCTATTGTATGGGGATTTTTGCTGCTGAATGAGCATATCGGGTGGAATGTTCTGACCGGGCTAGTCCTTATCCTGGGAGGTGTATTTATGGCCAACCAGCGTAGAACAGTCAAATTAGCTGGATAATACCGCTGTAAACGGCTAAAAACACCCGGAAGTATATATTATATATGCATTCGCCAAACTTTCGGTATAATGCGGTAATTCGCACATACAATAAATCATGCTCGCACATACAATGAAAAATATGGTGCAGCCATAAAAAGCAAGCTGTTTAGCAGGTGGTAAGGTGTGGTATAATGATTAATAGAATTACATGTACCACAGAAATGTCGGAGTTTATTCCACAAAAGAAAGGATCAGGATACCATGTGTCCCCGAAGGATACTTCCCCAAAGGACGATTTGGAAACGATTTGATCTGTCTTATACTTAGCTTTTCCGCGGAGTAGCGTCAAGTTGCGAAAGCCAACTCTGCGGAAGAGGGGATTGTACATGCGAAGGACCAAGTCCTCAAGGCACATTTTACCCGGTTGCTTCCGTAAGAGTGGGCTCATCCACATTAAACTTACGAGAAACCGAGGGAGCCTGTATGAGGAAAACTTACGAATCTATCGTGAACAATGGAGCACTAAGGCAGATTGTTGTCATGCTGCTCGGAACATGCATTTTAGCTTTTACGTACTATCACATTAATGCTCAAAATCATTTGTCAGAAGGCGGGTTTGCAGGCTTGGCCCTGCTGGGACATTACGCCTTTGGCATATCCCCGGCGTGGAGTATGCTATTGCTGGATATCCCCGTCATTATGCTGGCATGGGTGTTGAAGGGCAGAAGATTCATGCTGCTGGCACTGATTGGAGCGGTCGGCTTTTCCCTGTTTTATGCAGGATTCGAGAAATATTCGACGCTGGTTATAGATCTGCACGGCAACTTGCTAATAGCAGCTTTGCTTTGTGGAGTCCTTACTGGCTTGGGAGCCGGAATCGTACTGCGCTTCGGTGGAGCAACTGGGGGCGATGACATTTTGTCCCTGCTGATCAGTGAGTGGCGCGGATGGAAAATTGGCAATGTGTTTATCGTCAGCGACATCATCGTATTGGGATTATCACTATTGTATCTACCTGTGAAGGAAACAATGTTTACAATACTGGCTGTGTGGCTCGCTGGAAAAATAATTACATGGACGACAACGTTCCAACTGCACCGACCTGTAAAAAGGGTACTGCCTGCGGCTGTTCCAGCCAAAAAGGTAGTTGCAAAAACAGTGCCGGTCGTCCACAGCCTTCGTCAATAAGGAAAGGGTGTTACGTCAGGAGAGGAATCTTCTTACGTACCACCCTTTCGCTGTATCTAAGCACTGTCAGGAAGGCTTCTGAGCAGATGGATACGTCTGTTCCGGGCGTGAATAATTGCTGAAATAGCTCCCTTAGAATCGTAAGAAGCGGCTGGCTTCAATAAACAAAATCAAAGAAATGAAGACATTGTAAAATGTATTTTGAGAAAAAGCGTATAATGGTGTGTAGAATACCAGAAAAGGAGTGGAGCTGTTGCTTGCCTGGGGTTTTGTTTTTCTACTTACCATCATCATACATACTACGGATAGCTTGTCTTATGCCTTACGGCTTGGAGGCTTGCGAGCACGCCGAATCGGACTGGCGTTAACCGTAGCGGGGATGCTGCTCTTGATTTCACGTACCTCCAATATGGCGCAGGGACCTTTGCTGGGAGGAATGGTCGATCAGGCTAAAGCCGCGGCACGAATGGGCGGAGCAGGTATCAGACTGGAGCTGCATATGCACGGGGTGTTATTGGCAGCAACGGTTGGAACAGTGCTCGCTATATTGTTGTATCCAACGGTTGTACGTATGTCAGCCAGATGGATTGTACATTTGGAGCATACTGGATCTATTCCGGCTTTGTTGCGTCATTTCATGCTGCGAAATCGCTGGAAGCATGCGGGCTACTATATAAAACGTCCTACCTGGTCTATGCTTACCTCACTGTTGAGCGGAGTAATACCCAAGCGTCTTATTGTTCTGAATATGACGGTTACCGCAATTTATACGACCGGGGTGGTATCAGCCTTATACGCATCATTCCTCTGGCCGGCTCAAGGTACGGCAATGTCCATGTCGTCAGGTCTAATCAACGGCGTGGCAACAGTACTATTGACCCTGTTAATTGATCCTCGATTGGCCGTTTTGTCTGAAAAAACGTTGCGTGGCGAACTGTCTTTAAATCGGATGAACAGCATGTACGGCTGGATGATCATCTCGCGTTTGGCAGGTACCTTGCTTGCACAATTGTTACTGGTACCATTAGCCATTTGGCTTGGATGGGTTATGGGCTAAGGTGTCATGATGTCTGTATATCAAAAAAAGCTGACCCGAGGTCATCTGTTAAAGATGCCTTGGGCCAGCCTAAGATGCTAAAGTAGCTTATGTGGATCACTTACTTTTCAAACAATGACTTATAGGCTCCATACCCTTCACTCTCCAAGTCCTCTAGAGAAACAAAGCGGAGTGCGGCAGAATTGATGCAATAGCGGAGACCCTCAGGACCAGGCCCATCATCGAATACATGTCCTAAATGGGAATCTGCTTCACGACTACGAACCTCCGTACGGATCATAAAATGGCTAAGATCGCTTTTTTCTTTAATGCTGTAGCTGCGCAAGGGGCGGGTAAAGCTGGGCCAACCGCAGCCTGCATCATATTTGTCCAGCGAACTGAATAAGGGTTCTCCTGATACGATATCCACGTAAATACCTTCACCCTCATGATCCCAAAACTCATTTTGAAAAGGACGTTCGGTCGCATTTTTTTGTGTTACTTCGTATTGAATAGGGGTCAGCCGATCTTTAAGAGCAGATTTATCAATCTTGTTGGACCAATTCTGCTCGATAAAATCTTCGCGGCCTGAGCCCTTGCGGTAGCGCTTGTAATGAGCGGGATTTTTCTTATGGTAGTCCTGATGATATTCTTCTGCTTCATAAAAAGCTGCCGCAGGCAGGATGGGTGTAGCAATAGGCTTGTTAAAGCGGCCACTTTGAGCCAGGGCTTCTTTGGAGGCTTCTGCTTTGATTCGTTGCTCTTCATTATGATAGAAAATAGCCGTTTGGTAGGACGAGCTTCTATCGTGGAATTGTCCTCCTTCATCTGTCGGGTCAATTTGCTGCCAAAAGAGCTCCAACAGTTTTTCATACGCGAAAACTTGTGGATCAAATGTAATCTGTACTGCTTCCACATGTCCCGTGGTTTCAGAGCATACCTCTTCATAGGTGGGATTTTCTGTATGTCCTCCTGTATAGCCAGATCTAACCTTTAAAATGCCGGGCAGCTCCTCGAAAGGGGAAACCATGCACCAGAAGCAGCCGCCTGCAAAAGTTGCCTTTTCCATTGTATTTGGATTGTTGGTGCTCATATTTGTCACTCCAATCTGAGTATGTTTAAATAGTTGTTATTTAAATAGCTTACAATTAAATTATATATGACATTTTCGCAAAATCCAACGAACTATCAAAGAACGGATCGGTTTGGCAACGATCCTTGTCTTCGAATGCCATACTTTACAATCTGACGGATTTGGAGGCCAACCCGCAAGGCTATGTTTTGCTGGCACGTTGAAGTCTTTTTCGGTACAGTACAAAACAGCCGCCCAGCAGCACAGTATACAACAGCAAAATGACCAAGCCGGTGATCGGATGTTCCGCAATGGCGCTGCCTGCATAAGCGTATACGGCAATTGCGGGCAACTTGCCAATAGCTGTCCCTAACAGAAAGCTCCAAAACGGAAATCCCGCTACTCCGGCGTATACATTTACAGCCGCCTGCGGGATGACCGGAATCAGGCGAGCCAGCAGGACAGCGGTAAAAGGCTTCCGTTCCATGGCCTGGTTCAAGCGTTCCAACGCGGGAACCCGCTCCAGATACTCCCGCCCTTTGTCACGGAACAGGGTACGTACCGCACCGTAAACGACCAGTGCAGCCAAGGTAGTGCCAAGCCAGCAGATCAGAGCGCCTTGCCAGGCACCAACTGCGTAAGCAATGGAAGCGATAATTAGCTTGTAAGGCACGAAAGGAATTAACGCGAATAAAAATGAAATTAGCAGCAAAGCCGGGAAGGAGGTTTGCTTGTCTGCCCAAGCAAGCCAATCATATCTGTAGATAAACGCGATGCAGAGCAGCGAAACATAGGCCGCAGCGAATAGCCATTTTTTCATTTACATACCTCTTTCATTATCTCTGTTTGGCTTATCGCTCATACCAAAAAATAGGGTTCACATTCCCAACAATGTGTGCTATACTGCCACTAACAGAATAGTTCCCAAAGGGGAGTAGCTCAACGAGTAAAGTCGTCATTACGGGATTGTAAATCCCCGGCTTTATTGGCAACGTTATGTTGTAAGCGAGACCTTTGCCAGGATTTTCGGAATCCGGGTAAATGGTCTTTTTTTGATGCTAAATTTGGGTCAAGCGCCATTTCCGGTTTTCCGTGAAGCGGCGCTTTTTTAGTATAAAGCGCTGAACTATTTAAAGTATAACAAATAAATAAAGAAGGTGGGAGAAACGTATGGATTTTTTGTCAATCGAGTTTTTAACCGCATTATTGTCCATTATTATTATTGATCTAGTGCTTGCTGGTGATAATGCGATCGTAATTGGCTTGGCAGCTCGCAATGTTGACAAGGCCAACCAAAAGAAGGTCATTATTTGGGGGACGATCGGCGCAGTCATCATTCGTGTGATTGCTACAGTATTGGTCACGTATTTACTGCAAATTTATGGCTTGCGATTAATCGGGGGACTTGCGCTCATCTATATCGCCTACAAACTGCTGGTTGAAGAAAAGAAGCACGAAATTTCAGCAACCAATCAAATGTGGGCAGCGATCCGCACTATTATTATTGCGGATACGATGATGGGACTGGACAATGTACTTGCTGTAGCGGGAGCGGCTCATGGAGATATGCTGCTCGTTATTCTCGGTCTGGCGATCTCCGTCCCAATCATGGTATGGGGAAGTACGATTATCTTGAAACTGACAGAACGTTACCCGGTCGTCATTACAATTGGTGCTGCTGTTTTGGCTTACACCGCTGCCAAAATGGTGGTGGCCGAGCCGTTAATTGCACATTGGTTCGCAAATGGGGTCGTTAAATACGGCTTTGAAGCTCTGATTGTTGTGCTGGTTGTTGCCATTGGGATGCGTGTTAAAAAGATAAAATCGGAGAAAACAAAACAACAAGCGCTTCACGCTTAAGCATTCTTGCATCGAGGCTGTTCCGTTAAGTCCAACTGGACTGGAGCAGTCTCTTTTTCTTTGCTTGTCAGCAGACTTCCATGTAAACTAGACAACAGATGAAATGAGTAATAAGAGGTGACAACGGTATGAACAAGCAGACGAAAACAAGAGTGGCCATTGCAGGGCTGGGAGGTATTGCACGCAAGGTATATTTGCCCTTGCTGACTGCGCACGAAGGTGTAGACATTATAGGTGTCATGAACCGTTCGCAAGAGCCGGTTAATTCTATTATGGAGCAATACAGGCTGCCGAGAGGGACAACAGATGTAAAGGAGCTGCTGGCGTGGGAGCCGGAAGCTGTATTTGTACATGCTGCGACGGAAGCTCATTTTGATCTGGTTATGGCGTGTATTGAAAAAGGAATTGCGGTGTATGTAGATAAACCGTTGTCCTATGATGTTCGTCAAAGTGTGGAGATGACCGCGTTTGCAGAGGCACAAGCCGTGCTGTTGGCAGTAGGCTTTAACCGACGCTTTGCTCCGCAATATGTAGCTGCTAAAGCGTGGCTGGAGGAAGTGGGTGGTTTCAGTCAATGTGCGGCTATTAAACACCGAACGGGATATGATCGAAGACCTGCGGAACAGACGGTTTATGATAATTTGATTCATATGCTTGATTTGCTATTATGGCTGGGCGGCGATGATTATGAGCTGCTGCACAGTAAACTGGATACGACGAACGAAGGATACATGGACACTTCGTTCGGTTCCGTACGTTTGGGAAATGCCTTCGGCAGCTATAGTATGAACAGACAGGCAGGGGCTGACATAGAGAGACTGGAGCTGCATGGGGCAGGTCGATCTGTTGAAGTAACCAATATGGAACAGGCTGTTTTTATGGAAAAAAGCAAGCTGCCACTAACGCAAGTCTTCGGAAGCTGGGACACAATTTTGGAAAGACGGGGATTCACCGGAGTTGTGAACCATTTTCTGGAGCATATTCATCGTCCGGAGGAGTGCGCTATCAGTGCTGGAAAGGTGCTGGAAAGCCATATGCTGGCAGACGAACTGATTAGTCATCTGAATGACTAATGCCAAACTGACTGAACGAAAAGCAACGATCATAACGATCCAGACATCAAGAAACAGGCTGAAGGAGAAATGAATGGAAATGGTAGAGGATAACCGTGGTAAGCAGCTAGAGGAAGCCATCATCGAAAATTATAAGCAGGAAGAGGACATGATGATTCTGGTGTTTGCGCAATGGTGCATCAATCATGGGCTGGAGCCGAAGGAATTATATCGTGTAGCGTATCCGCAGCAGGATAGCAACGAGCGTCTGCTACGAGTACGCAAGCTGACTGTATCGCGTGAAGAAGCGGGCGATATTCCGCTCGATACGGTATTGGGGGTACTATCTATGTTCGGAAACGAGGACTTGGCCATGGTTGTATCTGAGGCGGCTGCCAAGCTTCCTCAGGAACGAAAATAAGGGCAGCTGGAATAAGGGAAGTACTATAATAACAGTAATACGGAATCAACTGCTTGATTTAGGACCTTGTTGATAGGAGGGTAAACTGACGATGGAAGATGTAACGGTGCCAAGCACCTGTAAGGGCTGTGAAAGAGACATCACGATATCGGAGGAACAAATTACCAGGATTCTAAATAACATGAGACCCAAAGTGGAATGTGTGAACGATGAGGTGTATGAGGCCAGACTGTTGGCCTGCTCACAATGTAAAGATTTAATGGCTGGGCATACATGCGGCATTAGCGGAAGCATTGTCCGTGTACGTGCCCTAGCAGCCACGCAAAGCTGTCCCAGTTACAGTGGTTCACGCTGGCAAGGAACAGCCTAATCGAATAAAAGCAATCACATCCCAGTCTGCCTTAATGGCAGGCTTTTTGGTTTGATTGAACCTTTTGCTTAAGATTGACAAATAGTAGACAATAAAATATATTAAACGTGTAAAATAACTTTGTTTAATTATTAATATTTATATTAATCAAATGTTTGTTGGACTTGATGAAAATTCAAAGGTTAAGTTGGTAAAGAGATCAGCAGAAGGAGTTACTTTTTTTTGAAAGCGTAATCATTCATGCGAATGATGCGGGAATTTTTAATATTTTGGGGGAGGGCTTGTTGTGAAGGGTTCTATTATTGTCAATACCGATGGGGAACAAGGCGTTATTAACAAGAATATCTACGGGCAATTTGCCGAGCATCTTGGAAGGTGTATTTATGAAGGCTTATGGGTTGGGCAGGAATCTCCGATCCCGAATACGAACGGAATTCGTAATGATGTGGTAGAAGCGCTTAAAAAGCTAAATATCCCTGTGTTGCGTTGGCCAGGGGGCTGCTTTGCTGATGAATATCATTGGAAAGACGGTATCGGACCGAAAGAAAACCGCAAGAGAATGGTAAATACACACTGGGGCGGTGTGGTTGAAAATAATCATTTTGGTACACATGAGTTTTTTCAGTTGTGCGAGCTGTTAAATGCAGAGCCATATATATGCGGAAATGTAGGCAGTGGTACCGTGCAGGAAATGTTGGAGTGGGCAACGAAAACTGGGGCTGTGGCGGTAACATGCGTCCAGAATATTATGCCGATCTGTATCGGTGCTATCAGACATATGTTCGTAACTATGGCGAGAACCGCATTTATCGGATTGCAGGCGGGGCAAATGTGGATGATTATCGCTGGACCGAGGTACTGATGAGAGAAGCTGGTCATCTTATGGATGGCTTGAGTTTGCATAACTACACGGTCCCGGGTACTTGAAGCGAAACGGCAAGCACTCGGTTTTGATGAAGCGGAATGGTTTGAGACGATGAAAAAATCATTGCGTATGGAGGAATTGATTACCCGCCATTCTGCTATTATGGACCAATATGATCCTGACAAACGGGTCGGGCTGATCGTCGATGAATGGGGAACCTGGTTCCTGACCGAGCCGGGTACCAATCCGGGCTTCCTTTATCAGCAAAATACGATGCGGGACGCGCTTGTAGCTGGATTGCATCTTCATATTTTCCAAAATCACCATGACCGTGTACAGATGACGAATGTTGCTCAAATGGTCAATGTTTTGCAAGCGATGGTTCTCACCGAAGGTCCTGCTATGCTGTTGACGCCGACGTATCATGTATTTGAAATGTTCAAGGTGCATCAGGATGCACAAGCACTTGCTACTCATACTAGGCTAGGCAATTATGAATACGACGGGGATTCCATCCCACAAGTAAGCGTGTCCGCTTCCAAGGCACAGAATAGCTATATTCATGTAAGCTTATGCAATGTCCATCCGGGCGAGTCGGCAAATTTAAATCTGGAGCTGAGAGGACTGGAAGAGGTCAAGGGAATCAGTGGTGTTGTCCTTGCCAGTGATGAAATGCAGGCACATAATACGTTTGACCAGCCAGAGCGTGTAAAAAAGGAAACTTTTACGTCCTTTCAGCAGCAAGATCAGCATTTGGATGTTACACTACCACCGATGTCAGTAGTGATGCTGACGATTGCTCCGTAACAATAGCTTTGGTATATAAGCAGGTCCTGCTTTATAGTTGAGTTTTTGACAAAAGAGAGCGTTCAAGCGAACGCTCTCTTTTACCTATAATTGCTCGCGATGGATTACTCTGAATTCCTTGGGCGACATACCAAAACGTGAACGGAATACACGATGAAAATAGGTGTAGTTTGCAAATCCGGACGATTCTGCGGCTTGTTCCAGTGACATAGGGCTGAAAATGATTCGCTCTCTCGCCATGTTGAGTCTAATGTCCAGCGTGTACTGCATAATACTTGTATCGAATGTTTCCTTGAACAGATGTACGGCTCGGGATACACTGATGCCGACGTGTGAGGACACGTCATCCAGTTTGAAGTTGGATGATGCATTTTCCTCAATATAATTTTTAATCTGATAGGCGAGATAGTTATGATGTGTAGCAATAGGATGCTCAGACAGCATGCGGTCGAACTCCAAACATAAAATGCGTATGTAATAGCTTGATATTTCCGGGTAAGGATTGGACATACGTCGCTGCTCTATTACAAGTTGGCGAAATAGGCCAAGTAAGGCTTCTGAGAGCTGGACCTTAATTCGGTTCGGCCGTTTGTGATGATTCCACCACTCATCTACCCAGGAGCCACCGAAAAAAATGTGATAATCTCCGCTTTCGACGATCTGTTCACCCATGGAATTCAACTCACTGTGAATATCCAGTTCATAAGGCTCGGTAGGACTGAACAACAACAGGTCCCCTGCCTCAATTCGTGTCATTTTCCCATTAATGCGGGCCTGGCAGCGCCCGTCTGTCTGCAGACGAAACAAATAATTTTTAATCCCATCAGGCTGGTTTGAATAAAAGGGTTTACGATGGAAGGAATAGCCTGCGGTAAGAACCTGACAAGACTCAACGATAGACATGAAGACGACTCCTTTAGGCATTTGGCTGCTTCAAATATTGACCAGATTGTTCATGTTTTAATCATATTATTCATTTTAAACGAAACCCAAATAGAATACTATGTGAACTGTAAAGCTTACATGCTGGATCAAAAAGCATATGCTGGAGGCCAAGGAGTGTGAAGAATTCGAACGAATGAAGGCCGGGATTAACGGTTGTGATAATATTAGCTCCGTATATCTTGAAAATCTCCAAAACAGCCCGCTTATTGAAGTGGTAGTTGTCGCTGACTTGCTGGAAGAAAGGGCCGAAGAATTCAACGTTGAAAACGTATACAAAGTTGTGCCCATGCCCAGCTGGCCTACTGTTGTGTTGGGAAGCCATGCATGCTTTTCAACGTTCCTCATTTGGAAGGAAAGCTTTTTACGCTGGAGAGCATGTTCGAGCCAGACCGAGGATTTATATTTTGGAGCAGATATAACGGTAAATCCATCTTAATAAAGAGGTGAAGGGCAATGGCTAAAGTAGGATTGCAATTGTACACAGTAAGGGAAGATCTTGAACAGGATTTTGAAGGTACGTTGCGTAAGGCAGCTGAGCTTGGCTATAAAGGGGTAGAATTTCATACCTTTTTCGGACGCAGTGCCAAGGATGTCAGAGCGCTTTTGGATGAACTGAATATGGAAGTTATCGGAACTCATATCCAATATAACCGGTTGCTGGAGCATTTGGATGAGGAGATTGCTTATCACAAGGAATTGGGCAATAAGTACCTGATCGTTCCTTATTTAACTGACGAGCAGCGCCAGTGGGATGAACTTTTTGCTAATCTGAATCGTATTGGTGAAAAAGTAAAGGAACAGGGTCTGATTCTGGCTTATCATAATCATGATTTTGAATTGACGGAGAAAATCAGTGATCGTCCGGTATTTGATGCTTTATATGATGCAGTACCCGCTGATATGTTACAGGTCGAAATGGATACTTGTTGGGTATACTATGGAGGCTATGATCCTGTGGAATACATCGGACGTTATCGTGGGCGCTTGCCTATCATTCACTTAAAGGATATGGCACGTGACGAACAGCAAAAAGCAGTTACCGTAGAGCTTGGCAGAGGAGAAGTACAGCTTCAGGCTATTACAGACGCCGCTATTCAGGCAGGTGTGGATTGGATCGTCGTGGAACAGGATTTCAGTTCAAATCCTCCAATCGAAAGCATTGAAACTAGCTTTAACTGGCTCCAACAATACGCAGCTCAGGGAGGAAATATTCATGTCTAAAACACTCAAAATCGGGATTATTGGTTGTGGGGGCATTGCGAACGGCAAGCATTTGCCGAGTCTTGCCAAGCAAAAGCGTGCAGAGATCATCGCTTTCTGTGATATCATTCCGGAACGTGCTGAGGAGGCCGCAGAGAAGTTTGGTGCTGAAGGCTCTCAGATTTATAGTGATTACCGTAAGCTGCTTGAAAATAAGGACATTGAAGTCGTTCATGTATGTACGCCCAACGATTCGCACTCGGAAATTACGGTCGCCGCACTTGAGGCAGGTAAGCATGTGCTGTGTGAAAAGCCGATGGCCAAAACTGCCGAGCAGGCACGGGAAATGCTTGCTGCGGCCAACCGTACAGGTAAAAAGCTGTCCATTGCGTATCAAAACCGTTATCGCGATGACAGTTTGTATCTGAAGCAATTGGTTGAGCAGGGAGAGCTTGGTGAAATTTATCTGGGCAAAGCTATCGCTCTGCGTCGACGCGCGGTTCCGACATGGGGAGTATTCTTGGATGAAGAGAAGCAAGGCGGTGGCCCGCTCATTGATATTGGTACGCATGCACTCGATCTGACACTCTGGCTGATGGATAATTACAAGCCTAAAAGTGTAATGGGCTCAACCTTCCACAAGCTGGGGGATCGTAAAAATGCGGCAAATGCCTTTGGACCTTGGAATCCTGAGGAATTTAAGGTGGAGGACTCTGCTTTTGGTTTTATAACCATGCAAAATGGAGCTACGATCGTACTGGAATCCAGTTGGGCATTAAACGTTGTGGAATTTGGCGAAGCCAAGACATTGCTATGCGGTACGGAAGGCGGAGCCGATATGCAGGATGGGCTGCGCATTAACGGAGAAAAGAATAGCCGCTTGTTTGACACTAAAATAGATCTGGACGCAGGAGGTGTGGCTTTTTACTCCGGGGAAACCGAAAATGAAGCAGACCGCGAAGCTCGTCTGTGGATCGAATCCATTCTGGACGACAAAGAGCCGCTTGTGAAGCCGGAACAGGCACTGGTTGTTACTGAAATTTTGGAAGCCATTTATGAATCGGCACGTACGGGAAAAGCAGTTTATTTTGATTAAACCCGCTTTACTCACATATGATACAGGGAGGGAATTCTTTTGAAACTTGGAGTATTTATGGTGTTGTTTGGCGGACGCTCGCTGGAGGAAGCGCTGGATTATGTAGCTTCCCAAGAACTAGATGCTGTAGAAATAGGTACAGGCGGCAATCCGGGAGATAAACACTGCAAGCCAGATGAGCTGCTGGATAATGAAACGGCGCTCAAAAACTTTAAAAAAGCAGTAGAGTCCCGCGGACTTACAATTAGTGCGCTTAGCTGTCATGGTAACCCTCTTCATCCGCAAAAACATTTGGCCCAGGCAGATCATGAAGCGTTTCTTAAAACCGTTCGTTTGGCAGAGAAGCTGGAAGTTCCTGTTGTAAATACTTTTTCCGGCTGTCCAGGTGATCATGAAGATGCGAAGTATCCGAACTGGCCGGTGGCTCCGTGGCCCAATGATTTTCAGGAAATACTAAAATGGCAATGGGAGAACAAAATTATTCCTTATTGGAGTGAAGCGGGGAAATTTGCCGCAGATCATCATGTAAAAATTGGACTGGAACTACACGGGGGCTTTTCTGTTCATACGCCAGCAACCTTGCTTCGTCTGCGTGAAGCGGTCGGGGAGGTCATTGGTGCCAATCTGGATCCGAGTCACATGTGGTGGCAGGGCATTGATCCGGTGCAAGCGGTTCAAATTTTAGGTAGAGCAGGAGCCATTCACCATTTTCATGCCAAGGATACAACGATTGATCCGATCAATGTGAATAAATATGGTCTTACCGATATGCAGGAATATACAAATATGCTGGATCGCGCATGGCAGTTCCGTACTGTGGGCTATGGGCATGATATTAAAACTTGGGCGGATATTATCAGTGCTCTCCGTCTAGTGGGTTACGATTATGTAGTAAGTATTGAGCATGAAGATGGTCTGATGTCTGTAGAGGAAGGCTTTACTAAGGCCGTTCACAACCTTCGTCAGGTTCTAATTGAAGAACCGCTGAGCGAGATGTGGTGGGTCTAACCTAATAGGGGGAAATGTTGATGATTAACGTCACCATTTGGAATGAATTTCTGAACGAGAAGCTGAATGATGAAGCAAAACAGGTGTATCCGGACGGGATACACAAGGCATTGGCAGACGGCCTGGCTGGTAACAGATTTGTTATCCGAACGGCTACTTTACATGATGACGCTGAGCACGGCTTGGGAGAGGAAGTCCTGAATTCCACAGATGTGCTGCTGTGGTGGGGGCATAAAGCTCACGAACAGGTGAGTGATGAAGTTACAGCTCGTATTGTAAAACGAGTACATGAAGGTATGGGCTTGATCGTGCTGCACTCGGGCCACTTCTCCAAGCCCTTCAAAGCTCTAATGGGAACCAGTTGTAATCTGAAATGGAGAGTTGCAGGCGAACAGGAGATTATCTGGTCCGTAAATCCGTCACACCCTATTGCAGAAGGAGTAAATACCAAAATTTTGTTGGAGCATGAAGAGATGTATGGGGAGTTCTTTGATATTCCTACGCCGGATGAACTGGTATTTATTAGTAACTTTGAAGGCGGTGAGGTATTCAGAACAGGCTGTACTTTCCGTCGAGGTAGCGGTAAAATATTTTATTTCCGCCCTGGTCATGAAACATATCCAACCTATTACCAGCCAGATATTTTGAAGGTCATTGCCAATAGCATACGTTGGGCCTGCTCGACAGGTATTATCAATCCAATATATGGTAGAAGCGAAGCGGTGAGATCTCTCGGTGGAGTATTGGTATAATGACATTCATCATGTCACGATAAGCTCTATAATGAAATAGACCGACAGGCGGAATACCAAGAGATTCCGCCTGTTTTTTTATTTAACGATTTAGACATATACCTGTCGCTTTTGTTGTTGTATAATCAGCTTTGGTCACGGCAACTTTATCGGAGCAGGTATTTAATTTAAGAAGAAAGTGTTTTCTTTCGGGATAAAGTATGCTAAAATGATATATACTAACAAAAGGAAAGTTTTATCAAACCGAAATGCAAAAGAAGGTGAAAAATTTGGAGGGTCAACCGCAATTTACAAAAATGTGTCCGCGTTTTGAAACCGCCTTTTCATGTTTGGGAAAGCGCTGGAACGGATTGATTATACAATCCATGATGAGCGGCCCCAAGCGGTTTAAGGATATTTCCAATCTGATTCCCACAATGAGTGATAAAATGTTATCAGAGCGGATGAAAGATCTGGAAAATGAAGGGATTCTTACTCGTCATGTATACCCGGAAACTCCTGTCCGTATTGAATACGAGCTTACTACCAAAGGTCGTGCACTGCAACCGGTAATGGAGCAGATTCAATTTTGGGCTGAGGAATGGATTAGATGAGCACCAAACTAAATAAGCGTTTTTCATAGCAAAACAGCCTTTTTCTAGAAAAAGGCTGTTTTTATTGTGTGCAAGCTATAGTACACTTAATAGCTTTTGGCGCGTCCCGCAATTGAAAATAATCCGGCTACCGTGCGGCGTGGAATACGAGTTTGAATATCAAGTGCGGCTGTACGGAATGTACCTAGGCAGGAATGGCACAGCCTTCCTGCATAAATGGAGGATTGGCAGGACTCGCAAGGATAATCAAGCTGGTTGTATGTGGAGGGAAACTTGCCTGCTCTTACCCAGTCTGTAAGCAATTTCATAGGTGTCCCGGTTGCATTACTAAGTTGACGGGTGTGCGTAGCAGGGTGCTTCCACAAATAGTTGGAGCAGCGGTCAAAGAAAACATTTTCTTCTTGGATACAAGCATTGCACAGGTTTCTAAGATTCTGACGGAAAACCGAACCGCATTTTGGGCAATTAGAAGTATGTATCTCCATAGAAACCAGTCCTTTGTATCAAAATGTAGTAAATTTTTTAAAAAATATTAGTTACATATTACTATGACTTTATACCTATATCAATCTTTATTTATCAGTGGCTGACCCTTAAGTGTATGCAAAACTCTTTATTGACATGACCTTATTACTTATGTATTATTACTTACATAAAGTTACTTATTGAAAAAAATAAACCGATGAATGATAAGGGAATTTTATATGACACCAGCTTTATTTTTGGCCCACGGGTCACCGATGCTTGCTATTGAACAGACCGACTATACTGCTTTTTTAGAGAGATTAGGGAAGAATATTCGACCCAAGGCTATTGTTATTTTCACTGCCCATTGGGAGACGCAGGCACTGACAATCAGCTCGACGGATGACGTATATGATACAATTTATGACTTTGGCGGATTCCCGCCGGAGCTGTATGCGGTGAAGTATCCTGCACATGGTTCGGTGGAACTGGCAAATAAGCTGAAAGAATTATACGAACAAAAGGGCATTGAAGTACAAACAGACCAAGTAAGAGGCCTGGATCATGGGGCCTGGACACTATTGCATCGTATGTATCCTGAGGCGGACGTCCCGGTCGTTCAAATTTCTGTAAATCCGTATCTCTCGCCCAAGGCACAATATGCCATTGGTGAAGTACTGCGCAGGCTCGGAGAACAGGATATTCTGGTCATTGGCAGTGGTGTAACTGTCCATAACCTGCGTATCGTCAAATGGGGAGAAACGAAAACAGAGCCTTGGGCCATTGATTTTGATGACTGGGTTATAGACAAGGTACAAAATGGGGATATAGAAGCTTTGGATCGTTATGAAAGTGAAGCACCGTATGCCCATCAAGCGGTACCAAGAGCAGAGCATTTTGTGCCTTTGTTTATTGCAATGGGGAGTGGAAATCCAGCGAACAAGGCCAAGGTCATCCACAGAAGCTATGAGATGGGTAATCTAAGTTACCTGTGCTTTCAGTTCTAAAGGTAGGATGGATCATGGAGGCACATCGCTAGTTGCTTTTTGGGGAGAATAGGAAATAAAATAAGGGAGTGTTTTATAGCCAAAATGGCATAGAACACTCCCGTTTGCATTAGAAAAGATTAATTAAATCCGGCAAATCTCACGTGGACACAATTCACAGTGACACACGCCTTGCAGCATTTCCAAATCCTTGACAACAATCATACCGTTATCATATTCAACTGCATTTTTCTTACGCAGGTCGCTTAGCATCCGGTTTACACTTTCCCGGGTAGCACCGATCATATTGGAAAGGTCAGTATGCGTAATTTTTTTATGAATCAGGATATAATCACCGTGAGGCTCACCATAGGTGTTGCATAATCGAATAAGTGTTGAGCAAAGAGCTCCAGGCTTACCGTACATCATCAGATCGCGGAACTTGGTCTGAGTAATGCGGTGATGCGACCCCATCCATTTCATAAAGTCAATAGCAAAATCACAATGCTGACAAATGAGCAGCTCCAGGTCTGTATGATCAATTACACCAATATCGCTGTCTTCCAGAACCTCAGCAGAAAAGGAATGCTTAGTGCCGAAAAATGGATCAGCTTGACCCACTAGATCGCCACTTTGGTACATATATAGAATAAGTTCCTTACCCTCATCCGTTGTTTTCGTTACTTTCACGCGTCCGCGTTTGATATAAAACAGCTTATCCGCTGCATCTCCTTCCCAGAACAGATGCGAACTTTCTGGCATAACTCGATCTTTCATCATCACTTGCAGCCGGTTGAAGCTGGCCTCCGAGAAGCAACAGGTGTTACCGCGAGCTTCCATTACGTTAGTAGGGTTTCTCATCGTCCATTTCCCCTTTGGTTCCTATGTTTTTTATCTGCAACTTGATCAATTCAAATTCATTATATACCTGCGCTATGAGTTTTTGGGGCAAGAAGAGGGGGTAAAAGTGGCAGAATTTCAAACTTTGTGATTTAATTCACTTCATCAAATAAAATTTTAAATAGATTGTGAAAAAAATCACAAAATATCTTGGAAAGCTGTGTTACGATCAGTGCGTGAACAAGAGATATACACGAGATAACAGGAGGATGAGGGAAATGGCTGTTAAAAACGAGGTTATCCAAAAAGAGCAAAGCGCAGAGCAGTATATTCAAACGTTGATTGACCGGGCGAACCGGGCACAGCAAGCTTTTATGAGTATGAATCAGGAACAGATTGATGAAATCGTACAAGCAATGGCACTCGCAGGGATGGATAAACATATGCATCTGGCGAAGCTGGCTGTTGAAGAAACAGGACGCGGTGTGTATGAGGACAAAATTACCAAAAACATGTTTGCAACAGAATATGTCTATCACAGCATTAAAAATGAAAAAACCGTCGGTGTCATTGAAGATAATGATTTTGACAGTTTTCAAAAGATAGCTGAGCCAGTCGGCATCATTATGGGGATCACTCCAGTGACAAACCCGACTTCGACTACCATGTTCAAAGCGTTGATTGCCATTAAAACACGTAACCCAATCATTTTCGGTTTCCACCCATCCGCTCAATCGTGTAGTGCGGAAGCAGCTCGTGTCTTGCTTGAAGCAGCCGTTAAACATGGGGCTCCGGCTGATTGCATTCAATGGATTGAAGCTCCTTCGATGGATAAGACAAATTCACTTATGAATCACCCTGATGTGGCGCTGATTCTGGCAACTGGTGGATCGGGCATGGTTAAGGCGGCATATAGCTGCGGTAAACCTGCTCTGGGCGTAGGTCCTGGTAACGTGCCTTGCTTCATTGAAAAGACAGCGGACATCAAGCAGGCTGTGAACGATCTGATCCTCTCCAAATCTTTTGATAACGGTATGATCTGTGCTTCCGAGCAAGCGGTTATTATCGAAGAGCCAATCTTCGAGCAAGTGAAAAAATTGATGATCGCTAACGGTTGCTATTTTGTAAATAAAGAAGAAGCAGCTAAGCTCACCCAAGGAGCTATGAATGTAGAAAAATGTGCAGTGAACCCGGCTATCGTCGGACAGTCCGCTGTAAAAATTGCTGAAATGAGCGGTATCACCGTACCTGCAGGAACCAAAATTTTGGTCGCTGAAATTGAAGGGGTGGGAACAAAATTCCCATTGTCCGCGGAAAAACTGAGTCCCGTATTGGCTTGTTATAAAGTTAAAAATGCTGAACAAGGTATTCAACGCGCTGCTGAAGTCGTGGAATTCGGGGGTATGGGCCACTCGTCCGCTATTCACTCGAACGATGAGGACGTTATCGCCCGCTTCGCAAACCGTTTGCAAACAGGCCGTATCATTGTAAATGCACCTTCCACGCATGGTGCGATTGGTGACCTCTACAACACCAACCTTCCATCGTTGACGCTCGGTTGCGGTTCCTACGGACGTAACTCAACTTCGTCGAACGTATCGGCAGTCAATTTGATTAACGTGAAAAGGGTGGCGAAGCGGACGGTGAGTATGCAATGGTTCAAAGTACCTTCCAAAATTTATTTTGAAAAAAATTCGACTCAATATCTTGCTAAAATGCCTGATATCACACGTGTAGCCATTGTCACGGACCCTATGATGGTGAAACTCGGCTATGTGGATCGTGTCATTCATTATTTGCACCAACGCCAAACACCAGTAGCTATTGAAGTTTTCTCTGAAGTAGAGCCAGATCCATCGACAGTTACGGTAGAACGTGGTACTGAAATGATGAGACGTTTCCAACCGGATTGTATTATCGCACTGGGCGGCGGCTCCCCAATGGATGCAGCTAAGGGCATGTGGCTGTTCTATGAATATCCAGATACAGATTTCAATAACCTGAAACAAAAATTCATGGATATTCGCAAACGGATTTACAAATACCCACGTCTGGGCCAAAAAGCACAATTTGTAGCTATTCCTACAACTTCGGGTACAGGTTCGGAAGTTACTTCTTTCGCGGTAATTACAGACAAAAACCTGGGCAACACCAAGTACCCGCTGGCTGACTATGAGCTGACTCCTGATGTGGCAATTATTGACCCTGTGTTTGTATATTCGTTACCTAAAACAGCTGTAGCGGATACAGGTATGGATGTTTTGACACACGCCATTGAGGCCTATGTGTCCGTAATGGCAAATGACTACACAGACGGTCTGGCCATTAAAGCCATTCAACTGGTGTTCCAGTATCTGGAGCAGTCGGCTCTGACCGGCGATAAGCTGGCTCGCGAAAAAATGCATAATGCTTCCACTCTCGCAGGGATGGCGTTTGCTAATGCATTCTTAGGCATTAACCACAGTCTTGCGCACAAATGGGGCGGACAGTACCATACAGCGCATGGTCGTACAAATGCCATCTTGATGCCGCACGTCATTCGCTACAATGCAAAAAAACCGACAAAATTCGCTTCGTTCCCTAAATATTCGCATTTTGTTGCGGATGAGCGTTATGCAGAGATTGCTCGTATATTGGGATTGCCTGCTCGCACCACTGAAGAAGGGGTTAACAGTCTGATCGAAGCAATTCGCAAGATGAACAAAACACTCGGCATTGAGGAATCGTTCCAGCAACTCGGTTTCGATCCGAAGGATTTTGAAGCACGTGTAGACTATTTGGCAGACCGCGCCTTTGAGGATCAATGTACAACTGCGAATCCGAAATTGCCGCTGGTTAGTGAATTGGCTGATGTATACCGCAATGCCTTCTACGGACGTTTTGACCAATAATATATAGGTACGAAGAGGCTTGTAACAAAGCATTTTCCCGTTCAATACTAATGCAGGCTCTCTATAATAGAGGGCCTGTTGGTTTCGGAAGGGAGGTGAGCGGCAAGGCTAAAGATATAGGCGTGAAGCTAGGGAAAATAAAGTGACAAAAATCACTGGTATTGTGATTTTTGTCACATACTACACCCTGTCATTATTCTACAATAAGGGTGTAAGAAAGGTCCCGACACTGAGCGTAAGGCATCGGTGAAAAGGCCGGGCTCAAGAGATTGATTTATAGTGAAAAAAATCACAAGTCCGGAAGACCAAACAATTGGAGGGATTTACATGTCGGTGATTGAGAGAGATTTACAAGAGCAACAATCTGGCTGGAGAGGTTTTAAAAAAGGAAAATGGACTAAGGAAGTCAACGTCAACGATTTTATTCAAACTAATATTTCACCTTATGTTGGCAATGAAGAATTTCTGGTTGGTCCTACCGCTAATACTACTGCACTGTGGGATATCGTATCCGATCTTACTAAAAAAGAGTTGGCAAACGGCGGCGTACTCGATGTAGATGTAAATACGCCATCTACTATTACTTCACATAAACCGGGTTATTTGGACCGGGATAAAGAACAAATTGTTGGTGTGCAAACTGATGCACCATTCAAGCGTTCCTTGCAACCTTTCGGTGGAATTCGGATGATGATTGATGCATGTAAAGCCTATGGCTTTGAAGTGCCTGAAAGTATTATTGATATCTTTACGCATATCCGTAAAACACACAACCAAGGTGTGTTTGATGCTTACACAGATGAGATGAGAACAGCTCGTAAAGCTGGTATTATTACTGGCTTGCCAGATGCATACGGCCGCGGTCGTATTATTGGTGACTACCGTCGTGTAGCTCTGTATGGAGCAGACTTCTTGATCCAAGATAAAAAGCTTCAATTAAAGAGCCTCGAAGTTGACTCTATGGAAGAGGACGTAATTCGTCTTCGTGAAGAAATTTCCGAACAAATTCGTGCTTTGAATGAATTGAAACAAATGGCTGCTGAACATGGATTTGATATTTCAAAACCAGCCAACAATGCGAAAGAAGCTTTCCAATGGGTATATTTTGGCTATCTCGCAGCGATTAAAGAACAAAATGGTGCAGCAATGTCCCTGGGACGTGTATCTTCATTCCTTGATATTTATACTCAACGTGATCTTGAAGAAAACGCGCTGACAGAAGAACAAGCTCAAGAACTGGTCGATCATTTTGTTATGAAACTGCGTATTGTTAAATTCCTGCGCACACCTGACTACAATGAACTGTTCAGTGGAGACCCAACATGGGTAACAGAATCTATTGGTGGTATGTCTGTCACTGGAGAAACTCGTGTTACCAAAAACAGCTTCCGCTTCTTGCACACTTTGTACAATTTGGGACCTGCTCCAGAGCCTAACTTGACTGTACTGTGGTCAGAACAACTGCCTGAAGGCTTCAAAAAATATTGTGCAAAAGTTTCTATTGAAACCAGCTCCATTCAATATGAAAATGACGATCTGATGCGTCCAATCTATGGCGATGATTATGGTATTGCTTGTTGTGTATCCGCTATGAAAATCGGTAAACAAATGCAATTCTTTGGTGCTCGTGCCAACTTGGCTAAAGCCCTGTTGTACGCAATTAACGGTGGTAAGGATGAAAAATCCGGCGTTCAAGTAGGGCCTGAATTCCCAGCCATTACAAGTGAAGTACTGGAATATGAAGAAGTGTTGAGCCGCTTCAAACCTATGATGGAATGGCTGGCAAAACTGTATATGAACACACTGAATGTGATTCATTACATGCATGATAAATACAGCTACGAACGCATTGAAATGGCGCTGCATGACCGTGATATTCTTCGTACCATGGCTTGTGGTATTGCGGGTCTCTCAGTTGCTACTGACTCCCTCAGCGCTATTAAATTTGCAAAAGTAAAACCAATCCGTAACGAAAAAGGGATTGCTGTTGATTTTGAAATCGAAGGCGAATACCCTTGCTACGGTAACAATGATGATCGTGTAGATACTATCGCAGTTGAACTGGTAGAGACCTTCATGGGTATGATTCGCAAGCACAAAGCTTACCGGAACGCGGTGCCTACTCAATCTGTCCTGACCATTACTTCTAACGTGGTGTACGGTAAGAAAACAGGTACAACACCGGATGGACGTAAGGCAGGCGAACCGTTTGCGCCAGGCGCGAACCCAATGCATGGCCGTGACAAAAAAGGTGCTTTGGCATCTCTGAGTTCTGTAGCCAAGCTGCCTTATGAACACAGTTTGGACGGTATTTCGAATACCTTCTCCATTGTGCCTAAAGCACTGGGTAAAGAAGAAGAAACACGCAAAACGAACCTCGTTTCGATGATGGACGGCTACTTCGGAAGCCATGCGCATCATTTGAACGTCAATGTATTTGCTCGTGAGCAACTGCTGGATGCAATGGAACACCCAGAAAATTATCCACAGCTTACGATTCGTGTATCGGGCTATGCTGTTAACTTCATCAAGCTGACTCGTGAACAACAGCTGGATGTTATTAACCGTACATTCCACGGTACAATGTAATTAGGCTTCACCTATCATATATTACAACGTCGCACGCATAGCGGATGCGGGAAGGATGATGCAACATGTTGAAAGGTCACATACACTCATTGGAAACCTTCGGGACCGTCGATGGTCCCGGCATCCGCTTCGTGCTTTTTATGCAAGGATGCTTGTTAAAATGTCAGTATTGCCATAACCCGGACACTTGGGCTCTAAATGAAGGTAATCCGATGACACTGGAGGAGGTATTGGCTGAAATAGAACCGTATTTAGCTTACTACCGGTCTTCAGGGGGCGGATTGACCGTATCCGGTGGAGAACCGACATTGCAAGCTCATTTTGTAGCAGAGCTGTTCAAGGAAGTGAAGCGTCGCTGGAATTTGCATACGACGCTGGACAGTAACGGCTTTAATGACGCAGGCCGTATCCAAGATCTGCTGAATGTAACAGACTTGGTGCTACTGGATATTAAGCATATTGACAATGACAAACATATTAAGCTAACAGGCAAGTCCAATGATCGTATGCTGAGTACAGCGCGCTGGTTGTCTGAGCAAGGGCGCAAAATGTGGATTAGACACGTATTTGTACCGGGTATTCATGATGACGAGCAAGATCTATTAAATTTGGGTCGGTTTATTGGAACGCTGAACGGAGTCGAAAAGTTCGAGATTCTGCCTTATCACCAGATGGGTGTATACAAATGGGAAATGCTCGGCAAGGCGTACCCGCTGGAAGGGGTTCCGTCTCCTACTGAAGAAGAGGTTCAACGTGCTTATCGACTCATTGAAGAGGGCCGTCTGGAGACCGCAGAGAAAAATACGGTTTGTCGTCCGTCATAATAAAGATGGCTTAAAAGCCACTTTCTATTTATGAAGCCGCCGCCACATCAGATTAGATGGGTGGCGGTTTTTTGCTATTAAATTTTTAGAATTCGTAGGAGGAAGTTCCCTTTTTTTCATGTTCAGCAAAATTCCCAGCAACTTTTTGGTAACCATCGCGTCTAATAGTATGACTTTTTACGGGAATGATAATAATTTGGGATAGAAGGAGACAGACAATGAATTTCAAGAAGTGGACCATGCTCACCGCACTGGCGGTAGCTCAGGTGGCCGCAGTAGCCCCTGTAGGAGCAGAAGCAGCAACAACAACCGTTCAATCTACCGATTCGGTAAGCGGACAGCAGGCTCTGGCCAATGTCGCAAAATCCGGCGTTCAGAATAGCATCGGAGGTCAAGATAGCACGCAAACATCAAGCGACACGACAACATCTGGTAACACAGGCGTGACCAATGATCCATTGTCTGGTTTGCCTACGGATGCAACCAACGGGTCGAACGTATCCAGTGATGTATACGGTGGGGACGGAACGATCACCAATCCAGGTGGCTCTCCTACATCCATGGGTGCAAATCAATTGATTCTGTATTTGAACAGCGCAAAAATGGAACAAAACGGACAGGTATACATGGCGACTCAGCCCATGACTGTAAAGGACGGCGTTTCCTATGTAGCTATCCGTTCACTTGTCAGCCGCGTCGGATTACAGTTTAGTTATGACACTGTTACCAAAGAAACTGTAATCACCCAGGGGACAAACGTGCTGCGTTTCAAGACTGACAGCAAGGTTTACACCGTTAACGGCGAAGCTAGACAAATGAAAGGTCCGGCTTTCCAACAAAAGAACGTGTTTATGGTTCCATTGACCTCTATTACACAGGCCTTAAATATTCCTTATACTGTGAATAATACGACTAAACAGGTTATTATGGATTTGAATCAAAAACCTAAAGCTTCCTTCACGGTTCAGCAAAAAGATATCTACGCGGGTGAAACCCAAGTTACGTATTTGACGAAGGAATCTTCTCCTACAGGTCTTCCGATTGTGAATCAACGTTGGGAAGGCAAGCAGGACGTATTTCAGGAGCCAGGTACATATGTAGTTACCTATTCCGTTCTTGACTCCGCAGGGAACTGGAGTGATCCATATTCGGTTACGATTACGGTAAGACCACCGAATCAGCCGCCAGTGGCTCTGTTTACAACAGACAAAAAAGAATACAAGATGGGTGAAAAAATCACGATTACGGATCTGAGTACAGATGATGAAAATGCGATCACCAAGCGTGATTGGGTGAACAAGAAACTGGCGTTTTTCGAGCCAGGTGACGTGACTATCACGCTGACCGTAACTGACAAGCATGGTGCAACAGGTACGGTAAGCCAAACGATTAAAATTACAAATGAATTGCTATACAAGGAAGATGATTTCAACAAAATCTTCACTCCTTATGGCGATAAATATAGTGTAGATGGCAGTCAGGTGCCTACAATGGCTACTATTCCAGTGGCCAGTACGTCAGCCCCGCGTCTTCTGATCCGTGCTAACAGTCCGGAACGAGTATTCCAGGATGGCATCGTGTATCAGGAAACAGGATCAGGCAGTACGCGTATACTTGTCCATCATGTGAATGAAACGGGCAGAGATGTAAAGATGTACGTTATTGCAACCAACAATAATATTACGGCTGCCAATCTGAACGTCGAAAATTCCGGTTTTGCTGGACCTTCTGAGTTTGCAACGGCTGCAGGTAAAACTTCGATTCAGCGTTACTTTCAATCCATGCAGGATGGAAGCAAACGTTCCAGCACAGTTCTGAATCCGGGCGAAAGCCGCGTTATTTTACAGGATTTGAATGCGCAAAAAATTAAGCAAAAACAGGTCATTTCTCTCTTATCTGACTTGTATACGGATCAACCTATTCAATACACGGTTGTTGTGTTAGATGCAAATGTAGATCCGTTGACTGCGCTGCCTACTTTGGCAAAACTGCCTAAGGACGGCATTCATAACCGTGGAACGTATGCGAATTCGGATGTTACGCTTCAATATACGGAAGAGGTTGGTAAAACAGCTCAGCGTATTGTTCTTGGCGATAATAAAGTAGACCCGAACCTGCTTGGCACAGACGGTCTGGACGGCTCTTCTGCTTCCAATGCCGGTAACTTTGGTGTTGTATACAAAGTTAAACTGGATCATGTAGCGCCGTATTCCCTGATTGCTTTCAATCCACGCGGTGGCGAATATGCCGGCTATGCGATGGTAAACAATCAGGTTGTGGGGATCCCAACGAATGGCTCCATACAGGCTCCGAATGAAATGAGTGTGCTGTATCGTACGGGTCATATTGAGGAAAGTGTAGAGATGTATTTCACTGCAGCGGCAGGAAGTAACCTGCCAGTTTCCGTAGTCGTTATGCCATTGCCAGCTATTAAAAACTAATATGAAATAACCGGTGCTGTTCACCGGCTAAGACCACTTGAGTCTCATCATTCACCGTTTAAAAGTCAGATATCACTTGCAGAATATAGACGTTCTCCTGCTGCGGATCGTTTGCAGTCATGGAGGGCGTCTTTTTCTTGTTTGCAGGTGTGAATACCTCTTATAATATTGACTTTAATCGTGGTATAATAAATAGATGCAAGCCTAAGCCTGCATCAGAAAGCCTGAAACTACAGACAGGGGAGGGTGAAACGCATGCTGACAAAGGATGAAATCATCTCAACAATGTCCGCTCAGGGGCTGCGTATTACAGATCAGCGCAAGACGCTGGCCACGTTATTTTCCGAGAATGAAGGGTATTTGTCTCCCAAAGACGTTTATGAATATATGGGTAAAAAATATAGTGGACTCAGCTTTGATACGGTTTATCGTAATCTGCGTGTAATGCAGGAGTTGGGTGTACTTGAGCAGGTATCTTTTGAGGATGGAATGAAGTTCAAGGTAAGCTGTAATGAGCACCATCATCACCATCATATGATTTGCTTGAGCTGTCAAAAAACTTTACCGATTTCTTTTTGCCCAATGCAGATGACGGATACAACGGATCAGTTCCAAATCGTTGAGCACAAATTTGAAATTTTTGGTTATTGCAAAGATTGCCAACAAAAAAACGGGCATAATAAGAGTAATTCTGATGGAGGATTCAGCCAGACGAGCAGTCACACTCACAGCCACGGGGGCTATTAAAGTGAAAATCACCATACGCAGAGTGGTTCAGGCTCCGATTAAGTTTTATCGTTCCTATATTTCACCATTAAAGCCGGCTACCTGCCGGTTTTATCCAACATGCTCGGCGTACGCGTTGGAGGCGGTAGAGGTGCATGGTGCGCTTAAAGGTTCATGGCTAGCCGCCAAGCGTATAGCCAAGTGCCATCCCTTTCATCCGGGCGGGGTAGATTTGGTTCCACCTGTCCAAAAACGGTTGGATAAATCCGGTGAAGACCGGTTGGTTGACCGTGATGATAAGGTGTTGGGAAGGGGCTGACTTGACATCGCTGCGTGGATTTGGTTATATTTTGGTTAATATTGTTTTCCTGTGAAGGGATGAGTAAGGTAAGAATCCAGTACAGAGAGCCGGAGTTAGCTGCAAACCGGTCTGGAGTGAAGCCTGAATATGGTCCTAGAGGAACCTTTTTCAAGCGCATTTGCCACCGTTTTTAGTACAGCGAGGGGCAATCGTAAGGGAAAGGCGTGATCCAGCGTTAATGGGCGGTCAGATGTGACCGGTGAAGCCTGTAGTCTGCGAGGATACAGGGAATTTGGGTGGTAACGCGTGAGGTGACTCTCGTCCCATAGGGGCGGGGGTCTTTTTTGTGCCAATTTGTGTCGAAATCATGAATTGGAGTACCCATCATGGCAACAGGCCTGAAATGGATGCCATGAATAAAACAGGAGGAATACACATGTCCAATGAGAACACGTTTTATATTACAACACCAATCTATTATCCCAGTGACAAGCTCCATATAGGTCATGCCTACACGACAGTAGCGGGTGATGCGATGGCTCGCTACAAGCGGCTGCGGGGCTATGAGGTTCGTTATTTGACAGGAACGGATGAGCATGGTCAGAAGATTGAGCAAAAGGCGAGCGCGGCCGGTAAAACACCGCAAGGTTTCGTTGATGATATCGTGGCAGGTATTCAAGATCTGTGGCGTAAGCTCGACATTTCCAATGACGATTTTATCCGCACCACAGAAGAACGTCACAAAACAGTTGTACAGGACATTTTTGACCGTTTGCTGAAGCAAGGCGATATTTACAAGGGAGAATACGAGGGCTGGTACAGCATTCCTGACGAGACTTACTACACTGAAACTCAACTGGTTGACGTAGTGAAGGACGCTGATGGAAATGTGGCTGGAGGAAAAAGTCCGGATAGTGGACACCCAGTAGAGTTGGTCAAGGAAGAATGCTATTTTTTCCGTATGAGCAAGTATGCTGATCGGTTGCTGAAATTTTATGAGGAGAACCCGCAGTTTATCCAGCCGGAATCCCGTAAAAAAGAGATGATTAATAACTTTATCAAGCCAGGTCTGGAGGATCTGGCAGTGTCCCGCACAACCTTTGACTGGGGCATTAAGGTGAAGGGTGATCCGAAGCATGTCGTATACGTGTGGATTGACGCGCTTTCGAATTATATTACAGCCTTGGGGTATGGCTCTGCTAATACTGAGCTGTACGATAAATTTTGGCCTGCAAATGTACACATCGTAGGAAAAGAGATTGTACGCTTCCACACGATATATTGGCCGATCATGCTGATGGCACTGGATCTTCCGTTGCCCAAAAAGGTATTTGCACATGGCTGGCTGCTCATGAAAGACGGTAAAATGTCGAAATCCAAAGGCAATGTCGTAGACCCGGTAACGTTGATTGATCGTTATGGTCTGGATCAGCTCCGGTATTACCTGCTGCGCGAGGTGCCTTTCGGAGCAGACGGAACCTTCACACCTGAAAGCTTTGTTGATCGGGTGAATTCAGATCTGGCAAATGATCTGGGCAATTTGTTGAATCGTACCGTAGCAATGGTTGACAAATATTTTCATGGGAAGGTTCCAGCCTATGAAGCGAATGTAACAGCATTCGACGGAGCTTTGGAAGAGATGGCAACATCGACTTACAGTAAAGTAGAAGAAGCGATGGAAAACATGGAGTTTTCCGTGGCATTGACAGCGATTAGCCAATTTATTAGCCGCAGCAACAAATATATTGACGAGACGCAACCATGGAATTTGGCTAAGGATGAGAACAAACGCCGCGAATTGGCATCCGTCATGGTGCATTTGGTAGAAAGCTTGCGTATCGCTTCCATCTTGCTGCAACCGTTCTTGACGCAAGCTCCCTATAAAATTTGGGAACAGCTCGGTATTAGCGAGGGTGAGCTGACTACATGGGATAGTGGCAAGCAGTATGGGCGTATCCCAGAAGGAACCCAGCTGGTCAAAGGCAATCCGATTTTCCCGCGTCTGGACTCGGAGCAGGAGGTTGCTTTCATTGTGGAAGCCATGACGGGAGGCAAGAAGCCGGAGGAAGCTACAACTCAAGTTCAGCCACAAAATACGACTGAGGCAGGCCAGGAGGCTCCAGAGGCGAAGGAAGAGATTGGCATTGAGGATTTTGCCAAGGTAGAACTGCGAGTCGCACAGGTCATTGCCTGTGAGCCTGTGAAGAAGGCTGACAAGCTATTGAGGCTCCAGCTTGATCTCGGTTATGAGCAGCGTCAGGTTGTATCGGGAATTGCCAAGTTTTACACACCGGAGGATATCATTGGACGCAAGGTAATCTGTGTGACCAACCTTAAGCCTGTAAAACTTCGGGGAGAGCTGTCGCAAGGTATGATTTTGGCAGCATCGTATGGTGATCAGCTTACGTTGGCCACTGTACCGGAAGGTATGCCGAATGGTGCAATTGTGAAGTAAAATTAACAGCGCAGGCCGGGCGGCTTTATGCCGAGGCCTGCGCTTTTTGGCTAGCATCATATTTTACTCCCTCCTCACGTATGTTGTAGTAAATAGGGCTTGTTTGACCGTGTTTACTTAAGACAGGTAGGAGGACATGAATATGACGGATGTTAACGCCGGATTGGCGATCATAGCCGGACTGGTTTCTTTTTTTTCACCGTGCTGTTTGCCACTGTATCCCTCTTATATATCGTATATGACGGGGATGTCGGCCCGTGAACTGGCTGAAGGACGGCATAAGGCAGAGGTGCGTTACCGTACAATGGGACACACGCTTGCTTTTGTAATGGGCTTTTCGGTTGTTTTCTATTCACTCGGTGCAAGCGTCGGACTGCTCGGAGAATGGTTTGGTAATTATGGGGATACGCTTAGAGTGTTGGCAGGGCTGCTAATTTTAATCATGGGTCTGATATCTCTTGGTGTGGTGCGTCCTTTGATCTTAATGAGGGAGCATAAACTTCGTTGGACATGGAAGCCTGCCGGTTATGCCGGTTCCTTTATGATCGGAATTGGGTTTGCGGCAGGCTGGTCTCCCTGTATCGGTCCCATGCTGACGGCTATTATCGCTTTGGCAGCAGTTGAGCATCATACCTGGTTCAAGCTGATTACAGGCTATGCGCTTGGATTTGCGATTCCTTTTTTTGCCTTGGCTTTACTGGCAGGCTCTGTTCGGCTATCCTCTCGTTATACCTCAATCATTATCAAAACAGGGGGCATACTGCTTGTTATCACGGGTATTTTGCTCGTGACCGATCATATGACGGATATAACGCTGTTTTTACAGCGTATTACCCCGGATTGGATGCTGATTATGTGAAATACTCAATACGGCTTAATGGGAAATGTTCAAAAATGCGCTCTGTGATAAACTCACGCAGTGCATTTTGCTGTTCATCCGGATAAACATATTTGTTTTGTCCCCAACGACCCCATTTTTTCTTACGCTTCTCCATGTCCATTTCGAGCTTGGTTTTCGGGTAACGTTTTTCAATAACAGCTTTGGATGTTTTGGTAAAGCGATGCTGAATTAATTCAAATGTCAAATCTGTAGTGGCATGCTGGGATAAAGTTTCTCCCAGTCTGCGCAGCAACTCACCATAGCCTTCTTCCCAGCCGTCATACCAGATGATAGGAGCAATAATGAAACCCAGTGGATAGCCTGCTTGAGCTACTTTACCCGCCGCTTCAATCCGTTCCTCAAAACGTGAAGTGGCAGGCTCAAACTGTTTAATAACATAATCGGAATTAATGCTAAAACGGATGCGGGTATGACCATTATGCTTTATATCCAGCAAAGGATCGACATGATGATATTTAGTAACAAAACGCAGTCGGCCGTATTCCTCATCTGCCATAAAACGAATCAAGTCCCCGAGTGATCCGGTGATATGCTCCAGACCAAGAGGATCAGAGGTACAAGCTGCTTCAAAACGGGTGATTTCAGGGACACGTTCTTCAATATAGGCTTTAGCTGCGTTCAGAATATCATCGGTGTTGACATACACGCGAATATACGGTTTTGCACCCAAAGTTGTTTGTAAATAACAGTAGTGACAGTGTCCCATGCAACCCGTCGAAATGGGGATAGCGTACTCGGCCGAAGGCTTGGACTGATCAAAGGTTAACGTTTTTCGAATACCGACGACCAGTGTTTTTTTGGCCATTCGGTACTTTTCAACTTCAGTTTCACCCGGTAAATTGGTAATCCGGTTGTGAGAGGTAGTCATCCGATACGGGATATCCTTGGCTTTTACCCAATCCATAATACGCTGGCCCTTGGGATAATTCAGTGCGTCTGGCTCAAAAAACACCAGATCAGGCAGGAACGGCCTGGTTTCTCTGCTTTGGACAGGAGTACGTTCAAGTGTAGACATGGATAACGCTCCTTTCCGAATAAAACTAAAGAATCATGCTCCATCTCAAGCTCATGTCGCAGGATAGACGATACAGGACAACATCACTAGTGTGCCCGGCTTAAATTGAACAAATCATGGCAATAGCTGTGAGCCAGGGTAGTAGGAGACTTGCCAATAGACAATGATAACATGTATCATTACATATGTAGGTTTAACGCAGGAAATGAAGGCGGTAGCGCCCGTTCAATTACAGAAAAGAGGGAAATAAGTGCCAACGCCAAGCATGGAAGACTATTTGGAGCGCATTTACCAGCTGATTGATGAGAAAGGGTACGCTCGTGTCTCGGATATCGCAGAGGGGCTGGAGGTTCATCCTTCGTCCGTTACCAAGATGATTCAGAAGCTGGATAAGGACGATTATCTTGTATATGAGAAATATCGGGGACTGATTTTAACGCCCAAAGGGAAAAAGGTTGGAAAAAGGTTAGTAGACCGTCACCAGCTATTGGAGCAGTTTCTGGATATGATTGGGGTTGACAAGGACCTGATTTATAAAGACGTGGAAGGTATTGAGCACCATTTGAGCTGGGATTCCATCACCCGCATTGAAACATTGGTCGAATATTTCCGTCGGGATGAGGATCGCTTGCGCCAGCTTCATGATATACACAAGGAATTGAGTGGGGATTCCTAAAAAGCATCTGTCCTTACGGACAATGCTTTTTTTTATTTGCAAAGGCCGCAACAAACGTCCGGTTATTAGCGTCTATCCATTATATAGCAGGACAAGATAGGGGTTAAAATTAACTGGGTTAGCGGAGGATTGTGGCAAAATGAATTGGAAGAAAATAGGGGTATCGGCTGCCGGCTTACTTTTGGCAGTACAGACGGCCATTATGCCCGGAATTCAAGCGGCTCCAAACGGAGATATTGAGATCATGTTGGACGGACAGTCTCTGCAAAGTGATGCGGCACCGTATATTGTACAGGGAGCCAATGTAACGATGGTTCCTTTGCGGGTGATTAGTGAGGGATTGGGTGCTCAGGTGAATTGGTTGGAATCATCCGGTACGGTAACGATTACAGCGAAGGACAAAAATATATCTATGGAGAACGGTGGACAGAGCGCAACCGTGAATGGTAAGTCTGTTCGATTGGACGCATCTGCCCGTATGACGAGTGGAAGAGTCATGGTTCCGCTGCGTTTTGTAGGGGAAGAATTGGGCTTAAAAGTAGACTGGCAGGCAACTAAGCGTATTATCACGTTGAGCAGTGGCAAAGAAGGTGTATCTACAAGTGGAGAGACTTCTGCGGGAAACAGCATTACTCCAGATACGTCTGCATCTGTCAATCAGGAAAGTGAAAGTAATAGCCAGGGTGCCAGCGATGATGGGCAGGTGATTCCTGCATCGCCGTCTACATCTACGACCGAGAACAGTTCAAGCTCTGCAAACGGAAATGTCGTTCAAGTGAAGGCTTCGACTTCCATGCGCGGAGCCTGGATTTCTACGATTAATGGAGATTGGCCTTCTTCAGCGGCCCGAGGTAGTGCTGATAAGCAAAAGCAGGAGTTTACTAAAATGCTTGATGATTTGCAGGGCATGGGCATTAATGCGGTGTTTGTTCAGGTTCGTGCCAGTGGGGATGCGCTCTATCCATCCAGTCTTGTTCCGTGGAGTAAATATTTGACGAACACGCAAGGTAAAAATCCGGGCTATGACCCTTTAAAATTTATGATCAGCGAATCGCATAAGCGGGGGATGGAATTTCATGCCTGGTTTAACCCGTTCCGCGCTAACTCTACGGGAACAACCAGCGGATTGGCTGAAAACCATGTAGCTAACCAGCATCCAGAGTGGATTGTTAAGAATGGCAGCCAGTTGTACATCAATCCGGGGATTCCTGCCGCACGTGAGCACGTCATTTCTGCGATTATGGAAGTAGTGAACGGATACGACATTGACGGCGTTCATTTAGACGATTATTTCTACCCTTACAGCGGAACTTTTGATGACGATGCGACCTTCAAAGCATATAACGCCAACAAAATTTCGAACAAGGGCGACTGGCGAAGAGATAATGTGAACAGTTTCGTGCAAGAGTTGGGCAAAACCATTCATGCAAGCAAATCGAAGGTTCAATTCGGAATTAGTCCTTTCGGGGTGTGGCGCAACAAGTCTCAGGACTTAACCGGTTCAGACACAAAGGCAGGCGTTACAGCATATGATACGACTTTTGCAGATGTACGGACCTGGATCAACAAAGGCTGGATTGATTATGTAGCTCCACAAATTTACTGGAGTATCGGGTTCCCGGCGGCGGGGTATGACAAGCTTGTCGCATGGTGGTCCAATGAGGTCAAAAATTCGGATGTTAAGTTGTATATTGGTCACTCCCCATATAAAATCGGCACCCCGGAAAAGGGCTGGCAAACTGCTCAAGAGCTCATTAAGCAGCTTGAACTGAACGAAAATTATAAGCAGGTCAAAGGGGATATTTACTTTAGTGCACAGCATTTGCGCAAAAATCCTTACGGACTCATTCAACTTCTTCAAAATTATTATCAAATGTGATAAAAATTGGTTCAAATAGGTTCTATATAGGCCTCTGTTCTCATACATAAGCAGTAGAACTGCTTACTCCCAAGAGAACGGAGGTTTTTTGATCTATGTTGATCAATGCTGTGTTCCAGGGTGGAGGGGTTAAGGGTATATCGCTGGCAGGTGCAGTTAAGGCTGCGGAGGAGCATGGAATAGTATTCAATCATGTAGCCGGTACATCATCAGGGGCTATTGTCGCTGCTTTATTGGCAGCTGGATACTCAGCAGATGAAATGAAAGCCGTGATAGAGAAAACCCCCTTGGTCAAGTTGTTGCGGCGTTCTCCGGTGTTTAACATTAAGTGGATTGGACCGGCTACTCGTATCTTTCTGAAAAAAGGGCTCTACTCTGGGGAAGCACTGGAGAACTGGGTGCGTGAGCTATTGCGGGCCAAGGGAGTGCGTACGTTCGCAGATTTGCCCCCTGGCAAGCTGCGTATTATTGCATCAGACATCACGAATGGTCGCATTTTGGTGCTGCCTGAGGATATCAAACGCTTTGGGATCAACCCCTCTTCGCTGGAGGTCTCCAAGGCCATTCGAATGAGCACAAGTATCCCTTATTTTTTTGATCCGGTGATGTTAAGACTTGATTCTGCACTTGCCAAGGGGAAAACCTTTTCCCAACAATTTGTTTTTGTTGTTGATGGAGCTTTGCTAAGCAATCTGCCTTTGTGGCTGTTTGATGAGCCTGTAAACGAACGTGAAGCAAAAACAATTCCAACGGTAGGATTTCAGATGGTGGGCAAAACGGGGACGGAAACCAAGGTTTCTTATATCCGGGGGCCATTGACAATGCTGCAGGCTATTTTTGACACGATGCTATCGGCACACGATGAACGATATATTGAGCAGGAGAACCGGTACCGGACAATCAAAATCCCAACGTTGGGTATCCGCACCGCGCAATTCAACATTTCTCCTGAACAGAGTGATTTGTTGTATGCTTCCGGTGTGCAGGCAGGGGAAGCCTTTTTCCACAAATGGAGCATCACATCCTATCAACAGCAGTACAGCAAGTATCAATTGATGAAAAATACAATGTATGCCATGAAATAGTCACTACCTAACAACTGAATTAGATTTAGAAGGAAAAAAAAGGAGCCTCTCCCCGGACATACTTTCATGCACACGGGGGTGGCTCCTTTAACTGCATCATAAATGATTTTTGCCTGACTAATGATACTTAGGCTGCTCCTCTTCATTTTTTCCCTTAGAACCTTCAATGACATGAAAAGGGTACGCCTTGCGCTTGCTCGGAGTCTGCTGCTTGCGTGAATTGGCTGTCTTGGCCATCGTACGCGCAGAGGGCTTAATTTTGGGAGCACTGCTTCGTCGTCCTGGCAAGTATTTGTATAGCAGAAAAATAACTGTAAAAACAAGCACGGGAATCAGTAAGCTCATGAGAAAGCCCAAGTTTCCTTTCCATACCATATCCACAATTCCATATGCACCTAAAGCAAGGGTAAGCCAGAAAATAACCGCATGTCTGTTCATCATTTACTCATCCTTTCACAGGATCAAGAACCGGGCTGTTGAAGGTTTCCTTTGCAGGTTCATTTTCCAACTCAGCATCCAATTCAAGCATACGCTTGAAAGAAGCAATGGATACCTCTACTTGATCATCGGTCGGTTCTTTGGTAGTCAGCAGTTGCAGCCACAGGCCGGGGTAGCCCAAATAGCGAAGTACCGGAATTTCCCGCATGGCATTGGTCAGCTTGAGAAATTCAAAAGAAAGGCCCAATACAATCGGAAGCAGCAGAAGCCGTTGTCCCATACGCTCCCACAGATTATCATACGTAAACAGGGAATAGACGAGTATCCCGATAATCACAGTAAGCATAATAAAGCTGCTTCCGCAACGGTAATGCAGTCGGCTATATTTTTGCACGTTGGCCGGGGTTAATTCTTCTCCTGCTTCAAATGCAGTAATTACTTTATGCTCTGCACCATGATATTGAAACAGACGTTTGATCAATGGAGTTTGGGAAATACCCCATAAATAGGCCAGCAGCAAAATCAGCTTAATCGCTCCTTCAGCGAGGTTATGCAATATTTGCTCGTGAAATAAATTTTTAAACAGGAAGTCTTCTACAACAACCGGAACGAGGGTTAATACAATTTTACCGAACAAAAAGGATAAAATGCCGACTGCCGCCACACCAATGATCATACTAAGACTCCAGCGGGATTCTTCTTTTTTCTTTTGTTCCGCACGTTCTTCTGGGTCGAGCTCATCATCTGCATAGGCATCGGCTGAATAATTCAAATGCTTGGTACCCTTGGCGCTGGAATCAATGATACTTACGATTCCCCGCAGCAAGGGTATTTTACGAAATTTGGATACCCAGGATAGTTCCTTGCGCGGTACTTCCAGATATGTGATTTCGCCGGTTTTGCGGCGAACTGCCGTGACATTGACACGCTTGCCGCCGAACATGACACCTTCAATAACTGCCTGACCACCATAACTTACAGGCTTGGATGCTTGTGACAACCGTCTCACCTCTCTTTACACGTGCTTTTTTGTATATTGTATCGAATTTGGGAGGGAATATCTAGTTGCGGCAAATGGATAGGTGGAATATAGAGCGCTCCAAGCTCGGATCATCCTTCCGATAGCTGTTATTCCCAGATTTTTTTGGATTGAATAAAAGATGTAGAGGTTAAAATCCGTGAATAAAGGCGAACGCTAGCGCTTCTTCAGGACGATTCCGAGCTTTCCGCTGCTACCCGCCTCTCGATTTGTTTTGAGTGGGGGAGTAAAATCGTGTTTTAAACCTTTATGAGAAGCATGTTCGAGGCAACAGCGATCGGAAGAATGATCCGTTCGCGTAGCGGCCACAACGAGCGCAGTACAAGTCATCACCAATTCTCCACCACACCAGCCCACCATGTAACAAGAACTCACCACGTTTTAGTGTTAAACCCACTCCTTTGGAGCATACTACCTAGCAAATTAGGAATACATGAATTCAACGGAAATGAAGCCTTTTCCATTTCACAACAAGTATTTTTTAGTGGAAATAAGCATTGCATCATGAAAGGGGAACAAAAGATATGAGTGAAACTTACTCCGTACCTAAGGTGGGGCATGGTCAGGAGCAGTCCCGTGAATCACACGACCAACGCGATCATAACAATAACAGCAATAGGGACAGACAACAGTCAGGTAAAATACATACACCACTCATTCCCTTTGCACTTGAGCTCGCCTTTTTTGCAGGTTTGCTCTGGGGATTGATACGATGGCTGTTTTATGCGTTGCACTTTACGGTGGTAGCGCCCGGTTTTCTGGCAGAGCCGTTTTTCAAGCATTCGTTCATGAAAACAACAGCGGGGCATCTGGTAGGCTTGCTGTTTTTTATCGCATTATCCGTTATAGCGTCATTAATATACACACTGATGTTTCGCCGATTTAAGGGACCTATGCCTGGCATTGTCTACGGTCTGGTCTGGTGGGTTATTTTATTTGTATTAACGGGTCCCAAGCTTGGGATGATGAATCCTCCTAATCGGCTAACATGGAATTCTATATATACGGAAGTTTGCGTGTTTTTGCTGTGGGGGTTGTTTATTGGCTACACGGTTGCTGTGGAGTATACGGATGAAAGAATGCGCGAGCCTGAGAAAGCCGGGGACTGAACGTAACAAAAACTTCTCAAGCACCTATCCCCTGTGTTAAAATAGCATTTGGTTATTTGACAGAGGGGAGCGGAATGAAAGATGAAGAATGACCGGGTGTTAAAGCTGCGGCAGGCGCTGAGTGAGCATGATCTGCGTGCTATGCTGATTACTAGCCCTGTCAACCGCCGATATTTGACAGGCTTCACAGGTTCGGCCGGATATGTGCTGATTACGGAATCCCATAGCTACCTGCTAACCGACTTTCGTTATATGACGCAGGCGACCGAACAAGCTAAAGGGTTTACGGTGGTGCAGCACGCTGCGCAGGTCATGGAAACAGTGAAAGAGCTGCTGTCCTCCCATCAGATCAGTGAAACAGGCTTCGAGCAAGACGATGTATCTGTTGCTACGCATAAAGCTTACAGCGAAAACTTGTCGCCTCTTACTCTGGTTCCGGTGTCAGGTATTGTGGAGAAGTTGCGAGTGTACAAGGATGCAGAAGAGCTGGAAGTGATGCAGCGGGCAGCGGATTTGGCAGACGCCACATTTGCACATATTTTACCTTACATCAAACCGGGTGTCAGCGAGCGTGAGCTGGATCTGGAAATGGAATTTTTTATGCGCAAGCAAGGAGCTACGTCTTCTTCATTTGACACGATTGTGGCATCCGGGGTTCGTTCCGCATTGCCTCATGGGGTAGCCAGTGCCAAGTTGGTACAAGCAGGCGAGCTGATTACGTTTGACTTTGGCGCATTACTGGATGGCTACTGTTCCGATCTGACTCGTACAGTAGCTACACAAGGGGATTTGGCGCCGCAGCTGCGTGAAATCTATGATATTGTGCTCAAAGCGCAGCTTCACGCACTAGAACATATTAAGCCTGGCATGACGGGCCGTGAAGCGGATGCGCTGACCCGCGATATCATTGCAAGTCATGGCTATGGAGACAATTTCGGACATAGTACAGGCCATGGTCTGGGTATGGAAGTTCATGAATCCACACGTCTGTCGAAGGCCAGTGATGATATTCTGGAGCCGGGCATGGTTGTAACGGTCGAGCCAGGTATTTATGTACCAGGATTGGGCGGCGTGCGAATTGAGGATGATATCGTTATTACAGATAACGGCATCAAAGTATTAACACATTCAAGCAAAGAATTTACAGTCGTTTAATAACGATAACAGTCCTGTAGGAGGGGTATTTTAGTGATTAATGTTAATGATTTCAAAACAGGTTTGACCGTCGAGGTAGACGGAGATATCTTTACGGTGCTGGACTTCCAACACGTAAAACCGGGTAAAGGTGCAGCGTTCGTACGCTCCAAGCTGAAAAACTTGCGTAACGGCAACACCGTTGAACGTACATTCCGTGCGGGTGAGACGATTGGTCGTGCCCAAATCGAAAATCGTGGCGTATCTTACCTCTATGCAAGTGCAGATGATCATACATTCATGGACAACGAAACTTACGATCAGTTCACATTGTCTAGCGATCAGCTGAAATGGGAACTTAATTTCCTAAAAGAAAATATGAATGTAAATATTGTCAGCTATAACGGAGAAATTCTGGGGATTAACCTGCCTACAAGCGTTGAGCTTAAGGTAGTTGAAACCGAACCAGGTATTAAAGGTAATACGGCTACAGGTGCTACTAAAAATGCCAAACTGGAAACAGGTCTGAATGTTCAGGTTCCTTTGTTCATTAACCAAGATGACATATTGTTAATTGATACTCGTGACGGCAAATACATGTCTCGCGCATAATTTTCCCAGTTTTTAGAATCCTCTGTCCTAGTTAAGGGCAGGGGATATTTTTATAAGGACTTATGATTAAAAAACATTGGCTCCACATAGCACTTTCGTATTATACTGTACTAAAGTTTATGCCGCAGGATGTCACGTTCGAGTCGGTTGTGCCATCTCAAGGTTACATACTGTTGAGTCTGAGGGAGTGAATATCGTTGTCTTTGTATGTCATGAAATTCGGAGGCAGTTCCGTCGGTGATACGGAACGCATGAAACGCGTGGCAAAACGCGTTGTTGAGAAACAGAGTGAAGGGCATCAATGTGTAGTGGTCGTTTCCGCAATGGGAGACACGACAGACGAACTAATTGACCAGGCCAAATTGCTGAATGAGCAGTTGCCCGCACGTGAGTTGGATATGCTGATGACGACAGGCGAGCAAATTTCGATTGCTTTGTTGTCAATGGCCATTCAGCAGTTGGGTCACGAAGCGGTATCATTTACGGGATGGCAAGCTGGCTTCCGTACTGAATCTGACTTTGGTCGGGCAAGGATTACGGACATTCAGCCCCAGCGTGTGCTGGATGCACTGAGCAGCAACAAGATTGTCGTTGTAGCCGGTTTCCAGGGGATGTCTGCCGAGGGAGATATAACGACACTGGGACGTGGAGGTTCTGATA
>NZ_ASSB01000347.1:0-1932 GCF_000520755.1 Paenibacillus sp. 1-18 | reverse complement strand
CCTTGAGATCAAGGGACGGATTGATGAGCAGGTGAAGATTCGTGGCTATCGAATCGAGCTGGGCGAGGTGGAGGCGCACCTTTTACAGGTCGAGTCCGTACAGGAAGCCGTTGTCATTGCACGTGAGGACCAGACTGGACAGAAGCAGCTGGCAGCCTATTTCGCTGCGGAGGAAATGCTGCCCGCCAGCGAGCTTAAAGCTGCGCTTGCGCAGGAGCTTCCGGCTTACATGCTTCCGGCCTATTTTGTTCAAGTAGATCGGCTGCCGCTGACCCCCAACGGGAAAATTGATCGCAAAGCACTGCCGGCGCCGCAGGAAATCGAAACAGCCGGGTCGCGGCATGAGGCGCCAAGAACGCCGATAGAAGCAAGTCTGGCGAACATTTGGCAGGAAGTGCTGGGGCTGAAAAGTGTTGGGATTAAAGACAACTTCTTTGATATCGGAGGACACTCTTTGCGGGCTACGCTTCTCATGTCCCGTATTCACAAAGAGCTGAACGGCCATATCGCGCTCCGGGAGGTGTTTCAATTCCCGACCATCGAACAGATGGCCGAAATAATCGAAAGCCGGGATCAGGCGGCTTATGCTTCCATTCCGGTCGTCGGGGAACGAAGCTACTACCCGGTATCTTCGGCACAGAAGCGTTTATACGTGCTCAGCCAGATCGAAGGCGGAGAAATCAGCTACAATATGCCGGGCGTTATGACAGTGGAAGGGGAACTGGACCGCACGCGGCTGGAAGCGGCGTTCCGCCAGCTGATACGTCGGCACGAGACGCTGAGAACGAGCTTCGATGTCGTGGACGGCGAGCCGGTGCAGAAGGTGCACGAGGAAGTGTCTTTTGCGGTGGAATATGCAGAGGTCCGGGAAGAAGAAGCGAGAGAACACGTTCGTGAGTTTATTCGTCCGTTCGATCTCCGGCAGGCTCCACTTCTGCGAGTCGGACTGCTCCGGTTGCAGAAAGATCGCCATTTGCTGTTGTTCGACATGCATCATATCGTCTCCGACGGTGCGTCGATGAACATTTTGGTTGAGGAGTTCATCCAGCTGTACGAAGGCGCCGAACTGCCAGAACTGCGGATTCAGTACAAAGATTATGCAGTATGGCAGCAACTGGAGGTGCAAAGCGAACGGATCGGCAAGCAGGAAGCCTATTGGCTGGATACATTCCGCGGGGAGCTTCCGGTGCTTGATCTTCCGACAGATGAGGTTAGACCGGCGCTGCAAAGCTTTGAAGGGGATCAGATCGAATTTGTGATCGACGCCTCCAGAAGTGAGGCTTTAAAACGGCTTGCAGCAAGTACCGGATCGACTTTGTATATGGTGCTGCTGTCCGCATATACGACGCTCCTGCACAAATATACCGGCCAGGAGGATGTGATTGTCGGTACCCCGATTGCAGGAAGGCCGCATGGGGAGCTGGAAGGCCTGATTGGGATGTTCGTCGGCACGCTGGCGCTACGCAATTATCCGGCGGGTGAAAAAAAATTCCTGGACTATCTGCAGGAAGTCAAAGAAACGGCGCTGCAAGCGTATGAGCATCAGGACTACCCGTTGGAGGAGCTTGTGGCGAAGCTGAATTTGAAACGGGATTTGAGCCGCAACCCGTTGTTCGATACGATGTTCGCCCTGCACAATTTGGAGCAAGGGCAGCGGGAAATTGCCGATCTGCAGTTCAAGCCTTATCCGCATGAGCATACGGCTGCCAAATTTGATCTGATGTTCAATGTGACTGAGCAAGGAAGCGAGCTTGCGTGCAGCCTCGAATATGCCAGTATGCTGTTTAAGCGGGAAACGGCCGAACGGATAGCGAATCATTTCCTGCAGGTGATCGATGCGGTGGTGAGTATGCCTGAGACGAAGCTGTCGGAGATTGCGATCATCACGGCTCCGGAGCAAGCGCAGATTCTGGAGCAATTCAACGCGACCGC
>NZ_ASSB01000346.1:0-6927 GCF_000520755.1 Paenibacillus sp. 1-18 | reverse complement strand
CCGCCGACACGGGAATCCATTCCACCGGCTGGTCGGCTTGGTCCAGGCCATTCAGCTCGGCGGGAATGCCCTTGTCCAAATCATAAGCGATGCTTTCAACAGCCGCGTTCGAGCGCAGCGCTTCCTGCACCAGATGAATACCCTCGACAATATATTTATGCTGCCGGGTGCGATGCTTTTTTTCCAACAGCTGCGCCCATTCTTTTACACGCGCATTGTTCGGTGAGATAATTTCCATACGTTATCCGTCCATTTCTTCGATAATAAATGAGGCTTCATTTATACATAAATACCAGCCTCTCCTATGCAGCAAAAGCCAGCTCCAGCTTGGTTAGATCATCTTTATGACCCACAATAATCAGCACATCCCCCGATTCCAGCCGATCTTCCGCATAAGGCGAGATGTTCATTTCCTGATTTCTACGAATCGCCATTACATTGCAGCCGAAGCGTGCTCGTATATCGAGCTCCTTGAGATTTTTTCCAATCATGGAATCAGCTGCTCTCATCTCTAAAATACTATAGTCCTTGGACAGCTCGATATAATCCAAAATGTTGGGAGATGTTAAATGATGGGCTACCCGCAGCCCCATATCCCTTTCAGGGTAAACGACCTTATCTGCACCAATTTTGTGCAGTACCTTCCCGTGCAGTTCGTTTTGTGCTTTGACCACTAGAGTCGGTACCCCCATATCCTTAAGGATCAGTGTCGTCAGAATACTGGCTTGTATATCTTCGCCAATCGCGACTACGACCACGTCAAAATTACGAATACCCAGCGCTCGCAGCGCCTCCTCATCCGTCGAATCGGCAGATACGGCATGCGTCACAATATTTGACATCTCCTGTGTACGCTGCTCGTCCGAGTCAATAGCCAGCACATCAAAACTCATCTCACTCAGTGCGGTGGCAATACTGGAACCAAAACGTCCCATACCAATGACCGCATACTGTTTTTTTGCCATTCCTTCTTACCTCCCGATCACCATTCTGTCCGTCATAGTATAGCATAACACGCTACAAACATAAATTTTGACATACCTATGGCAAATGCTTCTTTATGTATACCCAACAGTAGCCCAAGCCATAATACACCTGATAACTACTACAACATACGGGGAGGTACACATGCCCATTACACTGGATTTACGACAAGCGATTGTTCACAAAGTTCACGGCAAATCAGAAGCTGATCTTACAGATATGATTATGGGGTCAGTGGATGGACCAGAGGCCGCTTTGCCCGGATTGGGTGTCATTCTTGAGGTTGCCTGGAAGCATATGAGCCCAAGCCAACAGCAGGAATTCGTCCATTTGGCACATGAACAAATTGATAAAATCAAACCCGTTCCACTGACCTAGCTCCATCCCTGTCAATTCAAGTTCCTGTTTATAATCAGCTGTGCTTATTATTCTGCTCGTATTTGAAAATGAGAATAGTCCACTCGCTGTAACCTCGAGTGGACTATTCGTTGTATAGATCAAGCTAAGCTCAGTTTGAAATGCTGATTAAGCCCTTATGGAGCCATCTCCAAAAACTTGGCTGTCGGATTTTTCTCTATAGCCGTACGCATGGCATACTCGTTTTCGAACAAGGCGACATAATTTCCTTTTTTATCTTTTACCAGCGTAGAGTTAATACGGAACTTGCTCGGATCAATCTGTTCATCCACGATCCAGCGTGCAAATTGGAACGGCATACGCTGGAGCTGTACGTCTACTCCGTATTCGCCCTTCATGCGGTATTCAAATACTTCAAATTGCAGTTGGCCTACAACACCCAATAGCGTATCGTCGAAGCTTACCGTGCGGAACACCTGGATCGTGCCTTCCTCGGTAAGCTGATCAATCCCCTTCTGATACTGCTTGTGCTTTAAGGCATTTTTCACGGTAACCTTGGCGAAGATTTCAGGCGAGAAGGTCGGCAATTCATCAAATACGACCTCACTGCCTTGACTGAGTGAATCGCCAATACGGAAAATACCCGGATCAAACAATCCAATAATATCGCCCGGGAAAGCCTCCTCGACAATATCACGATCCTGTGCCAGAAACTGCTGCGGCTGGGACAGCTTAATCTCTTTGCCCATCCGTACATGCTTCACACTCATCCCGCGTTGGAACTTACCAGACACGATGCGCAAAAATGCGATACGGTCCCGGTGAGCCGGGTTCATGTTAGCTTGAATTTTAAATACATAACCGGTAAACTTCTCGTTTGTTGGCTCGATTTCCCCCGCTGTGCTGCGACGTGGCTCCGGTTTGGGAGCAAGCTGAAGGAAGTTTTCCAGGAACGTTTGCACACCGAAATTATTGATTGCACTACCGAAGAATACAGGTGTTAATTCTCCGCGCTGCACTTTCTCCATGTCAAAAGGGTCACCCGCTACATCAAGCAGCTCCAAATCCTGACACAATTGGTCATGCAGATATTCACCCGCCATCTCGCGAATGATCGAATCATTGTAATCCTCCACTTTTTGTACCTTAATCGTGGAATGATCATCTCCCTGAAACAGTTCGACCTGATTCTTGACACGGTCATAGACACCACACAGATCCCGCCCTGTACCAATCGGCCAGTTCATAGGAACCGAACGGATACCAAGCACCTGCTCCAGCTCTTCCATCAGATCAAAGGGGCTGCGTCCCTCACGGTCCAGCTTGTTAATAAATGTGAAAATCGGTATTCCACGCTTCGCACATACTTGAAACAGCTTGATCGTCTGCGCCTCCACACCTTTCGCCACGTCAATCAGCATGACCGCACTATCTGCGGCTGTCAACGTGCGATACGTGTCTTCACTGAAATCCTGGTGACCCGGGGTATCCAGAATGTTAATACGATGTCCCATATAATCAAATTGCATAACGGAGGATGTAACCGAAATCCCCCGCTGCTTTTCAATTTCCATCCAGTCACTCGTCGCATGCTTGCTTGCTTTACGCGCTTTAACTGTACCCGCAAGACGAATGGCGCCCCCGAACAACAGCAGCTTTTCCGTTAGTGTCGTTTTCCCCGCATCCGGGTGAGAAATAATCGCAAACGTGCGCCGTTTGTCAACTTCCTGTCGAAGTATATCTGTTGTTTTACTCATTTCACATATCCCTTCATGATCAAATCCATTCATTCCTTGCTCAAGCTATTCATAAAAAGGCCATGATGCACGCCTATTTTCATAAGTTCATTGGAGCTACCAGCTTCAATACTGCTAGCTCCAGTATTCGGCGTACTCCGTCACCGTATTCATTATAAATACGATCTTATTTACATGTTTTAGCCTGCCTTTAACTTATAATCAGTTGCAAACTGAAAACCTCAGACTAAGCTATTATAGCATACTCCGAACGCAAAGCATCCCCTTACATCCTGAAGAGGACATAGGGGGATGCTGGACAAATCGGGATTATTGAGCGCCGCCTACCCGCCAGATGACATTATCTTCATCCTGACCGCTGACCGGCCACCACTTGAAGCCGTCCTGCTCCAATAGCTTGTGGGCACCTTCCGGTCCCCATGAGCCGGCAGCATAGGTCTCCAGCGTGTCCGGGGTTTGCTGCCAAGCCTTGGCAATTCGGTCGACGAATCTCCAAGCTGTGGCAACCTCATCCCAACGCGTAAAGTACGTCGAGTCACCCTCAATCGCATCCATCAGCAACCGTTCGTAAGCCTCCGGTGAGTTAATGCCCACCATGCAGCTTTGGCAAAAATCCATAGCTAGCGGCTCAATATCTGATTCGGAGCCAGGCTTCTTGGCATTGATTTTAATGTAAATGCCCTCCATTGGATTGACCCGAATGACGAGCAAGTTCGGCTCCAGCGTATGCTTTTGACCGAGATACACATTTGTAGGCATGCTCTTGAATTCCACAACGATCTCCGTTGTTTTAACCGGGAGACGTTTGCCAGTGCGAATGTAGAACGGTACACCTGCCCAACGGAAATTATCTACAAACACGCGTGATGCAAAATAAGTCTCTGTGTTCGACTGTGGATCAACCTTATCCTCTTGACGATATCCGGGCAGCTGTTGGCCACGATAGCTTCCTTCAGTGTATTGACCACGTACCACATTGGTTTGCACATCCTCAGTCGATTCAAAAGGACGCAGGGAACGCAGCACTTTTACCTTTTCGTCACGGATATCTTCAGGCAACAAACGACTAGGCGGCTCCATCGCAATCATCGTCAGCATTTGCAGCATATGGTTCTGTCCCATATCGCGCAAGGCTCCGGAATGATCGTAGTAACCTCCGCGTTCTTCCACGCCTACCGTCTCACTAAGTGTAATTTGCACATTGGCAATATGCTTATTGTTCCACAATGGTTCAAAGAAGGCGTTTGCGAAGCGGATAACCTCGATATTTTGTACCATTTCCTTACCCAGATAGTGGTCTATCCGATAAACCTCTTCTTCGGCAAATACTTCTCGTATTTCAACGTTCAACTCTTGGGCAGATTCGAGGTTGTAACCGAACGGCTTCTCAATAACCAGACGATTCCAGCCCTTGCCATCCATCATGCCGCCTTCTTTCAGGCTTTTCGACACGCTTCCGAATAGCTCAGGAGCCAAGGCCAAATAAAACAACCGATTCCCCGGAATGTTAAATTTGTTCTCGATAGATTCCGTCTGCCGTCTCAGCTCATGGAAGCCCTCAACATTGTTGATATCCAGCGATTTATATTCAAAATGCTCGGCAAACGCCTGCCATTCTTGACCATTTTCTGCCTTGTAGCGACTAAACTCTTGTATGGAAGCGTACAAGTCATTGCGGAATTCTTCCTCTGTGCGAGGGCGTCTTGCTACACCAATAACGGCGAAATCTTCAGCGAGTTTCCCTTCACGGTACAAACTGTAAATTGCAGGAAATAGCTTGCGGCGAGCCAAATCGCCAGTAGCACCAAAAATAAACAAAACTGCACCTTGCATCACAACAGATTCTTTAACAGGTATGTCAGCCATGAAGTACCTCATTCTTCCCATGTCAAGATTCCGCAATCCACAATCCTCGAAATCCGCATGTAGTATTGTGTATATTTAAACAAGCATACTTGATTTTCGAAATACATGGAACTAAAGATTTGATGACATTTTAACATATCCCGCATGGATAAGCTATCCGATGAATCATAAATTTACCTTATAAGTCAGTACTCTATTGTAATAAGTGGAAAACCGAGGGTAATACGTGTATTATGCTCTTCCCCATCTTCATGCACAGCCATCTGCATGTGTATTCGATGTTCACCGCTTTGAATACTCAACGGTAGTTCTGGAGCTTCATAGGATACAGCCGCCGTAGTTGCATCTGTGTATCTTTCTTTGGCCTGCATGGAGAGTTTGGTTGACAAACCCTCCTCAGTTAGCTTCATCAGCTGATTTACGGATTTCCCAGAATGCAGTGAATGCTGAAAGGCTGTGTTCCACTGCGCTTGTACTCCCACAGATTTTAATAGTTTAGCGCAGAGTTTATGGAGACGGACCAGTTGCTCACGTCCTGCATCGCTGCTATCCAGTTGAACGACCACATACCATTGCTCAGCCTGCCGTTCCATCATGTTTAAACGTATATTAAGGTTTTTACTGTCACGAACAGAACGATATACTGTGTGCCCATTTTCTACAACCCTGTTTACGGCAGGCATATTCAATTGAGCAGCTATCTGTGCCGCTATAACCTCTGGATTTTCACCGTTAGCAATCCAATCCCCTTGCCATTTCACAACCAGCTTATCCAGTCTACCGAGGGTCTGATCCGAGACGATTAATAACGAGCGCAATGACTCTTCTGCCTCGCGGGAATCATATCGGGTCGTCTGAAGCGCTCCATAACGCCAGCCAGCCAGTACCAGCACCGCTCCCAAGACTACGATAGCAATCATCCCTTTTTTAAACATCTCTGCTTTTAGCATCGTCGTTCCTCCCGGTTCTTAACCATCCGTTCCCAAACACACTCTGGATATGCCCTTTTTCGGCTGGTTTAAAATCTATTAATCTATCAAAAGCATTCCCATTACCGGAGGTTCTATACGCACCAAGATACATCAATTTCTTTTTAAAATATTCATCTTCCTGATGGGTGTTCGACCATACATCGTAGGTCCCGTGAGAATAGACTATGATCACAACGCATCTTATCCCAAAAGAGGTGAAATCATGTATCCCATCTATCCTGTAAATGAAGCTAGCGTGGCACCTCATGGCGGACGCCTGGTGTGTGCGGTTATGAATGATGGTACACGACACGTCGGCATCTTAAGCGGGTGCAGCAAAGGCAAGTTAATGTTGAACGGATATCCTTCCTTCTCACCCGGCAGTCTTTATGCCGGCAGCTATAATAACAAGCGGAAACAACAAGCCAAGAAGGTATCCTCTAAGAAGAAAAAAAGAAATTCAAAAAACAAGGCAAATTCCTCTGCCAAACTAAATTCCTTAATTAAACCGCCCGACCAACCGCTAACTCCAGCTTACCCTTATAACGAGGGGGGGCTACCTGGGAGTGGCTACGGTGGATATGGAAGTGGTGGATCAGGCTATAGCGGCGGGTACAGAGGGTACGGCAGATACGGCAGATACGGCAGATACGGTGGATATGGCTATGGGGCAGGGCTTGCACTTGACTTGGCTTTAATCGCCTTTTTATTCCTACTTATCTAAGCATTGTGCATAGAACGAAAAAAACCGGAGGACTCAGCTTGCCCTCCGGTTCTTTGTCTTCGTTTATTAACCATTCTACTCTGCTAATCCGTTTTTGTAGGCATAAATTGCCGCCTGTGTGCGGTCCTCCACGCCTAATTTGGCTAGAAGGTTCGTGACATGGAATTTCACCGTCTTAATCCCGATTATTAGCTCATCTGCGATATCCTGATTGGATTTCCCTTGTGCCAACAAGCGGAGTACCTCCATTTCTCGATCCGTCAGTTCC
>NZ_ASSB01000345.1:0-51059 GCF_000520755.1 Paenibacillus sp. 1-18 | reverse complement strand
TCTCCAGCGTCGGCGTGCCGGGGCGCGTCCAGCTGCCACAGCCGGAACATCCATGCCAGCAGCTGGTTCTTCCGCTGGCACCCCCGGCGGGGGAGCGCAGCGTGTGCCGTCAACAGCCGCAACGTCTGCTCCGTCGCAGCCCAAGCCGGCTCGCCCGGCTACGGGCGCTTCACCGAGCAACGCTGAAGCGGCTCACGGCGGGCAAGCCCCGGCTCCGCGCAGCCCGAGGCGTGAGGCTCATCAGCGGGTGTTTGTTAAAATCACCCGCGAGGCCGAGGAGGACGCCAGCTTGCTGGTCAGCCTCAAGGCGCTGCTGCAAGAGCATCCCGGTGCGTTGCCTACCGTACTATTTTATGAGAGCAGCCAGCGTCTATTGGCCTTGAGCGATGCTTACAGCATCAAGCCTTCGCCTCAGCTTTTTGATCGAATGGAGTCCATACTGGGTGAAGGTACGGTGAAAGTCAAATGATGGACATGCTGCAACCTGTCTTTCCTGCCTACTGCCCTTCCTGTCTAATAGTAACAATTTAATGAACAATTTCCTTCCCTCTCGCATACACTTGGAAAACTGGCGGAACAACAGCTTCATCACATAATCCTGCACACATGAGGCCCCGCACAGTGGAAGAATAGAACTGTACGGTGAGGCGGGAGGGAAATCATGTCCTATGAATATGCAGAAACTCTATTAAATCGTAGAGGCATTCGTATCGAGTCCATTGCGGACATCGTTTTTCAACTGCAACAAAAATATTATCCCCATTTGACGATGGAAGAATGTGTGGACAGTGTCAAAGCGGTTTTGCAAAAGCGCGAGGTGCAATATACTTTGCTCACAGGTATTGCACTTGATGAGCTAGCCGAAAAAAGACTTCTCCCTGAGCCACTGCAAGCCATTATGGAGGCAGACGAACCGTTGTATGGGGTGGACGAGACACTGGCTCTCGGGATTACGAGCGTATATGGCATGATCGGTTTAACCAGCTTTGGATATCTGGATAAGGAAAAGATTGGGGTTATTGAACAACTGAACCAAAAAAGTAGCGGTATTCACGTATTTTTAGACGATCTCGTCGCTGGTTTGGCCGCTGCCGCTTCTTCGCGTATTGCCCATCGGAGCCTTCATGCCAAGCATTATCCTGCGTCCTTGGACGCTTGATTGGTCTGTATGAGCAGAGTGGATAAACTTTTAGGCCCTCCGAAGGATTCTAATGAGCAGGAGGGCTTTTGTTGCGGGAAAAAAGTAAGGTATGTTATCATGAGTCTATTATATGGGCTCAAAACTTGAGGCTTAGGGGGTAGAAACAAGGCATGTGGACGGTGATTTATATCGCACCGACGGCCAGACTGGCTGACATGATTAAGCTCAAACTGTCTGAAGAAGGTTTTATGGTACAGACCCGGGCCATTAGCGCGTCCAAGCAACAGTTTGAGATACTTGTGCCTTCGGGGGAAGTCGAAGAAATACAGGAAGTGCTTAATTCGATTTTGCGCCCTTGAGTCCGGAACGGCGGAAGTGATACAGCAGCATGAATGGAACAAAGGATGCACGATCGGCGGTAATGTTTTGCAAACAAGCGTTGACGTGTGTATGAACATAATGCTTAGAGGTGCCGCACAGACGGCAGAGAACCTTGTATCGGTTACGGCTGACAAATAAACGGCTGGAGAGGTGTAGTTGTGTTTAAAGATTTATTCCAAAAGAAGCGTAAATACGCGACGATCCCTTCGGAACGTTCGCTGAGCGGCGATCAATCGGACATGCCGGATCGTCCCAAACGGGAAATTCCCGAAGGTCTTATGACCAAATGTGGCAAGTGCGGAAGCATTCAATACAGCAAAGAGCTGGAAAAGAATTTAAAGGTGTGTCCGGTGTGCGGATATCATATGCGTCTTAATGCGATGGAGCGTATTCGCATGGTGCTCGATGAGGACACATTTACAGAATATGATGCTGATATGATTTCAGTTGATCCGCTGGACTTTCCTGGATATGCGAGTAAGCTGGAGCAGCAGACGCTGAAATCCGGCTTGCGAGAGGCTGTCGTTACGGGCGACGGCCTTATTCATGGGCTTCCTGTTGTCGTAGCGGTGATGAGCTTTGACTTTTTTACAGGCAGCATGGGCTCGGTCGTGGGAGAAAAAATTACCCGCGCCATTGAACAGGCGATTGACAAGCGCTTGCCGCTTATTATCTTCTCCACATCCGGTGGGGCACGTATGCAGGAAAGTATTCTGAGTCTGATGCAGATGGCCAAAACAAGCGCTGCTCTCGCTCGTCTGGACGAGCAGGGGTTGCTTTATATTTCCATTATTACGGATCCGACTACAGGTGGAGTTTCGGCCAGCTTTGCTACGCTTGGAGATATTAATATGGCAGAGCCGGGCGCTGTATTTGGCTTTGCAGGCCGTATCGTAATCGAGCAGACCATCAGACAGAAGCTGCCGGATGATTTTCAAACTTCCGAATTTAATTTACAGCATGGACAATTGGATATGGTTGTGCACCGCAAGGAACTGCGCGATACCCTTGGGCAACTGCTTGATCTACACAGTGTGAAAGGGGTGGAATAGATGGCTGGCGAATTGCCTTATGAAAAGCCCCTGGTCGAGATGCGGCAGAAGATCGAAGAACTCAAGCAATTCGGACAGGATAAGCAAATTGATTTTACAGATGAAATTAACCGTCTGGAAGAACGTTATCTCCAGATGGAAGAAGAAATATACTCGAACATTACAGCACCGCAAAAGATGCATCTGGCCCGTCATCATCAAAGGCCGACGTCTCTTGATTTGATCGAGCAAGTGTTTACGGACTTTATTGAATTACATGGCGACCGCTTGTTTGGAGACGATCTGGCGGTCGTGGGCGGGATTGCCAAGCTGAATGGTATTCCGGTGACCGTTATTGGTCAGCAGCGCGGTAAGGATACCAAAGATAACATTGCGCGTTTTTTTGGTAGTGCACACCCGGAAGGTTTCCGGAAAGGTTTGCGTCTTATGATGCAGGCCGACAAGTTTAAACGCCCAATCATTACATTTATTGATACGAAGGGCGCTTATCCGGGTAATACAGCAGAGGAGAGAGGTCAATCGGAAGCAATTGCCCGTAATTTGCGGGAGATGGCAAAGCTTTCGGTGCCTGTTATTTGTGTGGTCATCGGCGAGGGTGGAAGCGGCGGTGCGCTTGCATTTGCGGTCGGCAACCGGGTACTGATGCTGGAGCATGCCATCTACTCGGCCATTTCTCCAAACGGGGCGGCCTCGATTCTATGGAAGGATGCTTCCAAGGCAGATCAGGCAGCTGAAGCTATGAAGATTACAGCAAATGATCTTCTGCGCCTGGAGGTCATCGAGGACATTGTGCCGGAGCCGAAAGGGGGCGCGCATCGCGACTATGAAATGACTGCTGCTGCAATCAAGGAGCTGTTGGAACGTCATTTGGCCGAACTGATGAATATGAGCTGCGATGAATTGAGGGAAGATCGGTATCAAAAATTCCGGAAAATAGGTCAATACACCTTTTTGAAATCTTCGGAAGCGGAGCCTATGTTGTAAAACACTGGAAACGGGTAACAATAAATATGACGAACTTCCTATACAAATAGGAAAAAGTGTAGTAGATTTAATTGTTGGAAAAAGATATAAAGTAGCACCTTTGAAAACGGAGGAAAAACCCAAATGCGCAAAACTAAGATTGTATGTACTATCGGTCCTTCCAGTGAGTCATTGGAAAATGTGAAGAAACTGATTTTGGCTGGTATGAATGTAGCCCGCCTGAATTTCTCTCACGGTGATTTCGAGGAGCATGGCAACCGGATCAAAAATATCCGACAAGCTTGCAAAGAGCTTAACAAAAACGTTGCTATTTTGCTCGATACGAAGGGGCCGGAAATCCGGACAGGAAAGCTCGAGGTTGAACCTATTGAGCTTGTTCAGGACGAGTTCATTACGCTGACTACGGAAGAAATTCTTGGTACGAAAGACCGTATTTCCATTACGTACAAGGACCTTCCCGCTGACGTGGAGCCCGGCTCCACCATTCTGATCGACGATGGTCTGATCGGACTCACCGTTATTGAAGTATCAGGCACTGAAATCAAATGCCGCATTGTCAATGGTGGAACGATCAAGAGCAAGAAGGGCGTTAACGTGCCAGGCGTAGCCATTTCTTTGCCTGGTATTACAGAGAAGGATGCTAACGACATCATTTTCGGTATTGAGCAGGACGTTGATTTCATCGCGGCTTCTTTTGTTCGTAAAGCAAGTGATGTACTGGAAATCCGTGAATTGCTGGCAAAGCACAACGCAAGTCACATTCAAATCATTTCCAAAATAGAAAATCAGCAAGGTGTTGACAACCTGGACGAAATTTTGGATGCCTCTGACGGCCTGATGGTTGCCCGTGGTGACCTTGGTGTGGAAATCCCTGCTGAAGAAGTGCCTTTGGCGCAAAAACTGATGATTAACAAATGTAATGTAGCTGGCAAGCCTGTTATTACGGCAACACAAATGCTGGATTCCATGCAACGTAACCCGCGCCCGACTCGTGCGGAAGCAAGTGACGTAGCTAATGCTATTTTTGACGGAACAGACGCAATTATGCTGTCCGGCGAAACAGCTGCGGGTAAATATCCGGTGGAATCCGTACTGACGATGTCCCGTATTGCAGAAAAAGCAGAGTCCTCTCTGAATTACCGTGATCTGTTCAAGAAACAAAGAACGGCGCAAGAAATTAGTATTACGGAAGCAATCAGCCAATCCGTTTCCATTTCTGCACTTGATCTGCATGCCAAAGCAATCCTGACGTCTACACAAAGCGGAACAACTGCGCGTATGATTTCTAAATACCGCCCAGAAGCTCCGATTATTGCTGTGACAACACAGGAAAGAACCGTTCGCCGCCTGGCTCTGATCTGGGGCGTACATGCAGTCCAAGGAAGACCGATTGTGGACACAACGGACAGTCTGTTTGACAATGCGCTGGAAGGCGGTCGCAATTCCGGTCTTGTTAAAGAAGGCGATTTGGTTGTGATTACCGCTGGCGTGCCGCTTGGTGATTCCGGTTCTACCAACCTGATCAAAATTAGCTGCGTTCCTGCACAAGCATAATTTTATCCTGTTTGGAATATCAAACAGAACTATATCGTTTGGATACAGCAAGCAGAGCATCCAGGTCATTGCGACTTGGATGCTCTTTTTGGTTTTCTCTAGTTTTTAAATTTCTGCGCTTCTTGCCGCATGAAATTAAGGAATGCTTGTTGGATCATGCTTTGGTGTGTATCACGTTGATACACAATGTTTATTAGATAACAGTCGCTTTGTCTATCAACCTCAGTAGCCTCAGTATAAGGAAGCCATTCCACCGTAGGAACGCTGCGGTTGTCGTTCTGAACACCACAGGCAGGAAAGAAGGCAAGCGCTTCTCCGCCGCTTACTGCTTGCTTTACCGCCTCCCATGAGTTGGTCTCCAGATTGGGCTTAAGTAGAGAGGAATGTGCATCAATAGCAGATGCCCCGCTGTATTTCACCCACGTATGCTTGTCCAGCATATCAGGTCTGTAGACATCCACTGCTTTGGAAGCATTATTTTTGCTCCTGATAATTCCAATTCGGTCCGAAGCCACCACCTCTGCCGCGGTATGCTCTGGTAGAGGATCTCTATCGTCCAGAAAAACAAAATCAAGTTCTCCCTGTTGCAGCAACTGTTTGATGGTATCTGGAGGTTGAATTTCCAGCCGAATCCGGCATTTTGGAAATTGTTGAGCAAATTTGGCAAGGATAGACGGGAGGAGATATGTGCCTGAGATCGACTCTGCGCCTAACTGTAATAGAACCTGCGATTCCTCTGCGAGTTCATCTACAGCTTGTCTTGCTTCTTGCTCGAGGGAGATGATCTGCTTCGCATAGGGCAGCATTCTTTTTCCGGCTTCAGATAGCATAATTCTGCCTTGTTGAAGAGAGTATAGGGAAACACCCATTTCCTTTTCGAGGCTCTTCATATGAAAGCTGACGGTAGGCTGCTTGATTTGCAAAGCTTCGGCCACATCCGTCGCCTTATGGAATTTGTCGATCAGCATCAAAATACGTAATTTTAGAATATTCATGGAATTAGACAGACCTCCTTAAGTGTCTTGATGTATGAAGTTTTAACTATAGATTAATTATATACCTTAAAATAATTTATCTATCAATATTTTATATTTGTTTTACAAAACCACGTCGTTCGTCTAACATTCCAGGCCTACAATGTAAAAGTGTTGATGGTCATAAATAAAAAACCGTCACTTAACTAAGGGGAGGACAATAAAAAATGTTGAAAAAATGGCCGTTCATTCTGATGACTCTTACCATGGTATTTGCACTCGCAGCTTGCGGGTCAGGTAACAATGCTGCACCACAAGGAGATGCTGCTAAAGGAACAGATAATAAAGCAGCTGCTGAACTGACAGGTAACATTCTGGCTGTTGGCTCCACGGCACTTCAACCATTGGTAGAGCAAGCAGGACAAAAATTTATGGCTGTCGATAAATATAAAGGCATTGCAGTTCAAGTACAAGGCGGCGGCAGCGGTACTGGCTTGACTCAGGTTTCCGGCGGACAAGCGGATATCGGTAACTCTGACGTGTTTGCCAAAGAAAAACTGGAGAGCGGCGCAGATGAGCTGGTCGATCACCAAGTAGCTGTTGTAGCGATGTCAGCAGTAGCGAATCCTAAGGTTGGCGTAACAGACCTGAAGAAAGATCAATTGGTACAAATTTTCACAGGTAAAATCACGAACTGGAAACAAGTTGGTGGTGCAGATCAAAAAATCGTTATTGTAAACCGTCCAAGCAGCTCCGGTACTCGTGCAACATTTGAAAAATATGCATTGGGCCAAAAAACGGAAGATCTTCCAGGTTCCATTCAGGAAGATTCCTCCGGTACTGTGAAAAAGCTGATTGCTGAAACACCGGGTGCTATTGGTTATCTGGCTCTTTCCTACATCGACAACACTGTAACAGCTTTGAAATACGACGGTGTTGAAGCCAACGTGGAAAATGTAGAGCAAGGTAAATATCCAGTATGGGCTTACGAGCATATGTACACTAAAGGTGAGCCAAAAGAACACGTCAAAGCATTCCTTGATTATATTCTGTCTGATGAAATCCAGAAATCCGATGTCGTAGATCTGGGGTACATTCCAGTATCTGGTATGAAAGTTAAACGCGATGCTGACGGGAACATTACGAAATAAGGAGATACATCTCCTGTTCGGATGAATGCAGCTAATGCGTAGTATATTCACGGAGAAGAGGCGGACTAGCGTCCGACCTCTATTCTTCGGTTAAAGGAGTTACAGTATGGAACCAATTGAAGGGAAGGCATACATGGAACAGAATAAACGTTCCCGAGTTATGAAAGAAAGACATTACTGGGAAGAATGGACCGGCCGCATTTATACGTCGGTTTGTGTCGTTTTTTTAGTTGCAGTCATTGTTTCCATCGTATATTTTGTTGCCTCCAAAGGTGTAGCTACATTTGCGATGAATGGAGTCAGTCTACGTGAATTTTTCTTTGGCACCAAATGGAGCCCAGACGGTGAACCCAAGTCCTTCGGTGCGCTTCCGTTTATTACGGGTTCTTTTGCTGTAACCATTTTGGCGGCTTTAATTGCCAGTCCGCTCAGTCTGTGTGCAGCTTTGTTTATGACGGAAATCGTGCCAAAATCGGGTAAACGTATCCTTCAGCCTGCGATTGAGCTATTATCCGGTATTCCGTCGGTAGTATATGGCTTTGTCGGTCTGACTGTGATCGTCCCGTTGCTGCGGAACGTGTTCGGAGGACAAGGCATCGGCATTTTGGCAGGCTGCCTTGTGTTGTCTGTGATGATTTTGCCGACCATTACGAGTATTATGGCGGATGCTCTGTCATCCTTGCCAGGAGGTCTGCGTGAATCCTCCTATGCTTTGGGGGCTACCCGCTGGCAGACCATTGCACGCGTCATTATTCCGACGCTGCTGCCCGCTCTTTTGACAGGAATTATTCTCGGTATGGCTCGTGCCTTTGGGGAAGCGCTGGCCGTGCAGATGGTCATCGGGAATGCACCGCACATACCAAGCTCCTTGCTGGAATCCGCTTCGACCTTGACCAGTGTTATTACACTTAGCATGGGCAACACAGCTATGGGCTCAGTTCATAACAACGCTCTTTGGAGTATGGCGCTTGTGCTTCTGCTCATGACATTTATCTTTGTGCTGCTGGTAAGGCTGCTTGAAAGGAGAAACCGGATTAGATGAGAGCTAAAACAACCGATAAGATCGCTACATTTGTAATCTGTTTCTTTGCCTTGTTCATTGTTGTCCTTTTGCTGGGATTATTGGGGTTCATTTTGGCCCGTGGAGTCAGTCACATTTCCTTTGATTTTCTAACCAGTGCTCCCCAAACGTTACGCGCAGGCGGAGGCATTGGCCCGCAGCTATTTAACTCTGTATTTTTGCTGATTTTAACTTTGATCATTACCATTCCGATTGGCTGGGGTGCCGGTATATACATGGCGCAATACGCAAAGCCGGGAAAAATTACGGACTTCATACGACTTGTCGTCGAAGTATTGTCTTCCTTCCCGTCCATCGTCATCGGTTTGTTTGGACTTTTACTTATCGTAAATACGTTTAATTTTGGTTTTTCTCTGTTATCAGGAGCCTTGGCCTTGGCAGTATTCAATCTGCCGCTGATGGTTCGTACAACAGAGCAGGCTTTCCGGGCTATACCCAAGGAGCAAAAGGAAGCCGGGCTTGCGCTCGGATTATCCAAATGGAAAATCATCACCTCCATTTTACTGCCAGCTGCGCTGCCAAGCTTGATTACGGGTACTATTTTGGCCGCAGGCCGGATTTTCGGGGAAGCCGCCGCGTTGCTGTTTACAGCAGGAATGAGTACGCCGCCGCTTGATTTTACCGATTGGAATCCATTGCATGCCAGATCGCCTATTAATCCGATGAGACCTGCCGAAACGCTCGCTGTGCATATTTGGAAGGTGAACAGTGAAGGCATTGCTCCTGATTCCAAGGATATTGCCGCAGGCGCTTCAGCGGTATTGGTATTGCTCGTACTTGCCTTCAACTTGAGTGCAAGATGGTTCGGAAGAGCTGTTTACCGCCGCCTGACAGCTGCCAAACGGATGGATTAGAAAGGGGATGGGGAATATGGAACAAGTGATTACGCGAACGACAAAACCTGCAGCAACAACAACGTCCGTTCAGTCTACACGCTCGGAACAACTTGCGGGGCAACCGCCACAGCCATTTAGTACCGAGGATTTGAGTATTTATTATGGCAGCTTTGAGGCTGTAAAAAAAATAAATCTGGCCTTTCCCGAGCAAACCGTGACCGCCCTGATCGGTCCTTCCGGTTGTGGCAAGTCGACCTTTTTACGCTCACTTAATCGCATGAACGACGAGATTGCGTCTTCCTCTACAACGGGGCATATCTGGATGGACGGGCAGGATTTGACTGCGCCGGGAACGGACGTGATCAAGCTGCGTCAGCAAATTGGCATGGTGTGGCAACGTCCCAACCCTTTTTATAAATCTATTTACAATAATATCGCCTTCGGCCCCAAATATCGGGGGGTGCGCAAAAAGAAGCAGCTTGATGAAATCGTGGAAAGCAGCCTGCGTAAGGCAGCGCTGTGGGATGAGGTCAAGGATCGCCTTCATGATTCCGCACTGGCGCTATCTGGCGGGCAGCAGCAGCGGCTTTGTATTGCGCGTGCGCTCTCCGTCCAGCCGAAAATTTTGCTGCTTGACGAGCCGGCCTCTGCACTGGACCCCGTGTCTACAGGCAAGATCGAGGAGCTCATTACTGAATTGAAAAAAGAGCTGCGTATCGTGATTGTAACGCATAATATGCAGCAGGCCGCACGGATTTCAGACTATACTGCTTATTTTTATATCGGGAATCTGATTGAGCATGGAAAAACAAACGAGATTTTCACGAATCCTGAAAATGAACTGACCCAGGAGTACATTATGGGGCGCTTTGGGTAAGCCGTGCAGTTTTCGACAGCTTTACTATATATATAAAACAGGATAAAACCTCTTACTAATCAAGTATTAGTAAGAGGTTGAATCTGTCAAATGGATCGCCCTTTCCGGAATGGCGATTACGGTAACAACGGGACTTATTAACCCTTCATGGGCGGCAGCAGAGCAGGAGGCAGCTGATACGGGGGCGAGTGTTACTCAGGCTGTGTATAGTGATGCGGCCATTAACAAAAATGCTATTGTTCCATTCGCTAGCGTGAGTGCGAGCAGCCTGCTGGACAACTATCGTGATTTTAGTAAATTTTCTACAGGCGATGTATCCAAGGATACCAAACTGGCCTTGAATATCGTATCGTGGCAATTGCCGCATGGCGGATTCTTCAAAGCCATGGAAAAAAATTATAAATCCAAGTGGGATGGCAAAGCTGCGCGCTCTACCTGGGTGAACAAGGATGGCGTGGAACTGGGGACGTTTGATAACGAGGCCACGACAACCGAGATTCGTTTTTTGGCGGATGTTTACAAAAAAACAAAAAATAAAGACATTCAGAACAGTGTACAAAAAGCTGTTGACTTCGTTCTAACCTCTCAATATTCCTCCGGTGGTTGGCCGCAAGTATACCCTAAACGTGGTAATTATTCTGATGCTGCAACCTACAACGATGATGCAATGGTTAGAATAATGGTTTTGGCTGATGATATTGTGAACAAGCGACAGCCTTTTGATAGCGATATTCTTGACAATACATATCGCTCCAGACTTCAGCAGGCTCTGAATAAAGGTGTACAGTATACGGTTAAAGCTCAAATTGTAAACAATGGTACGCCGACGATCTGGGGTGCACAGCATGATCCGGTTACTTATGCATCTGTGCCTGCCCGGGCATTTGAGCTTGCTTCCAAAACAACTACGGAATCGGTAGGCATCACGGCCTTTTTGATGTCCCAACCGCAAACGGCTGAGGTGAAAAAAGCAGCACTGAGCGCTTTGAAATGGTTTGACACGAACCGAATCGACGGAATCAAATACAATCGTCAAGGTCCAGAGTTCTTCCAAAAGGATGCATCAAGCGTTATGTGGTATCGCTTCTACAATGTGGAAGACAATAAGTATTTCTTCTCAGACCGGGATGGCAAAAAGTATACAGACATTATGAAAATCAGTGAAGAGAGACGTCTCGGTTATGCTTGGGCAGGAAGTCAAGCAAAAAGTCTGTTGATTGCGGCTTCGGAAAGCGGATATTACAAATTGTCCAAGCCGTTGCCTAAATAATAAGCGATCATTTAACCATAGTTGAGAGGGCTGACCGTTCGGTCGGCTCTCTTTTTGTTCCCGGGCTGTAAATATGGTTTAATGGAGAGAGGGCAACGTAGAGATAAAGATGTACAAAGATAGGAGAGCTAGTATGACTCAAGAGGAGAAACAAACGGAATTACGCTGGTATGGTGCACCGCTACGAGTCCGTTATCAGGAAACAGACCAGATGGCGGTCGTGTATCATGCGAATTATTTGAACTGGTTTGAGATCGGGCGTACTGAAATGATCCGTCAGGCAGGCTTTAACTATCGGAGTATGGAGGAACGGGGAGTTTTGCTGCCAGTTCTTGAAATCAATGTGAAATATGGGAGTCCTGCTCGCTACGATGACATGATTACTGTTTATACAGCCATTACGGACTTCTCCAGACTGCGTCTAAACTATAATTATGAGGTTCGGCGTGTAACGGCTGACGAGCATCAAAACAATGTTGGAAAGGTGTGGACACAGGCAGATACGTTGCCGGGAGAGCTGCTTGTCACAGGAACGACACGCCACGCATGGGTAAATACCGAATGGAAGCCCGTTAGGCTGGATCAGGCACTACCTGAGCTGTACACGGCGTTAAGGTCTGCTTTTACAGGCGGGGAGGGAAAGAGATCATGATGATGCGCAAGCGCCTGTGGCTGTTGCTGCTGCTCATTCCTCTGGCAGAGTTGTACGGGTTCATATGGGTAAGTCACTGGATTGGAGCGGGCAAAACGATTCTGCTCATCATTCTGACGACCCTGATTGGTGCAGCCATGATGCAATTTGAAGGTCGCAAGGTGATCGCCGATGCGAAACATGAAATGAACCGTGGGCAAGTACCTGGCCGTAAAATGCTGGATGGGTTATGTGTTTTTTTTGGTGGAAGCTTACTGCTTATCCCCGGATTTTTAACCGATATCATTGGTTTTACGCTGGTATTCCCTTTAACACGTGCACTGTATCGTCGCTTTTTATTGAAGTGGCTGGAGAAAAAAATGAAAAACGGCAGTATTACGTTTCGACGGTTTTAACGTGAGATCGTTTTTCCTATCCACTTAACGCACTCTTCCGGCAAGAATATAATTTCGCAAGTCCTGAATGACATTCGCGCGATTCAGGGCATCGACGATTATGAGTGATACAGGACCGATAATCAGCCCCAAAATACCAAACAACTTGAGCCCGATGAACATGCCGATGAGGGTGGGAAGCGGGTTCAAACCCACACTGCTGGCTAACACCTTTGGCTCCACAATTTGCCGTCCAACCAACAGGATGATATAGAGGATCGATAATCCTACCCCTAATGCCAAATTACCTGACATATAGGCATACAGCAGCCACGGAATCATCACCAGGCCAACCCCCAAATAAGGTAGCAAGTCCACCAGCCCGATCATTAAACCGATGGTAAAGGCGGATTCCACACGCAATATGAATAGCCCAATAATGACCGTCAAGGCTGTAATGGAGATAATAATAAATTGTGCACGCAAATAGCCGAACAGTGCCTTGCGAAGATCGTGCCATACACCCGATAGTGGCTTGCGAATCGTATCCGGAATCATATTGGAGAGTATCCTGCTATGCTGGTTCCAGTCCTTACTGATAAAAAATGCAGCTACAACAATGACCATTAGCACGGCACCCATATTGGGCAGAGAGGTCAGCAAATTCAAAATGCCATTAAAAAATTGGGCGGCCAGCGTAGTGACGGCCGAACTGACCGTTTGTGTGGTTTTGTCAATATTGCTATTTATAGTGTGCTGATAATCCGGATTGTCGCGAATGAAATGGTTGATTTCGTTAATTACATTTTGAATCAGATCACTCTGAGTCCAGTCGATGAACAGGCTTTTAAAATGCTCAATATGTCCGTCAAACGTCATGGTCAGCTTAATAACCTCTCGCACCATTCGGGTGATTGCCGCAGACAGGACAATTGCGATTCCGCCTAAATATACAAACAATGAGACCGTGACAGCCATCCAACGCGGCATGTGGGCCTTTGTGCGCAGAAAACCAACCAGCGGGTTCATGGCATAGGCCACCAGCCAGGCGAGCAGGAATGGATAAACGAGTGGGAACAGCACATATATGCCCAGCAACAGAGCTACTATCACAATAGTGACCCACAGAGCACGCAATATGCGGTTCAGGATCAATCGGCTCAAGCTCTCACGGCTCCTTTCTTTTACGATGGTATCCCACAAAATAAGTACTCTACTATACATATGCGGGAAGGGGGGGAGACAAGACCTATGTAAAAAAGTGCAAACGGATTTTAAAAAAATGTAAGGGGTTTCAAAAAAATCTTTATAGAAGCGATAAATAAAAAGTGGCCCTAAACATTGTTATACCGGGGTTTTTGTTTTTTTATTCCCACAAAAACCCCACGATTAAATAACTCCATCCATTAAACTGTCGAGTTTTTCGACTGCTGCTCTACGTCTTTGTTTCGTGACATGTAGATAAACAGCTTTAGTTGTGTGGTCACTACTGTGCCCTAAAAGTTTTTGGATAGCCTCTAATTCTACGCCTGCCTCTGCCATTAATGATGTATATGTGTGTCTGAGAGAGTGAGGGGTTAGTGGGTGGTTTATTCCAGCTGCTTTAAGCGCTTCGTCCATATAATTTCTAGCCTCGTACAAGCGCAACGGATAACCCATAAAACGGCCTTCGGTAAAAAATATAAAGTCTGATTCATCGTTGAACCATCTTCTATATTCCATTCTAAATTTATTTTTCCAAGCGATTTGTTCTTTTATAATTGATATAACTCGCGAGCTTACGTCGATCTTTCGAATGGACGATTTGTTCTTCGGAGTATTTAGCTTATATTCTTTCAAAGTGCCTGGAACGTATAGTGTTTTTGTGATTGATATTTTTTTATTCACTTCATCCACATCTTTTATTTTTAAAGCACACAATTCACCTAGTCTCATACCAGTGTATGCAAGCACAAATAGTAATCTAAACGCTTGAGGACTTTCGAGTTCCTTAGACTTTTGAAGTAGGATAGCCAGTTCTTCTTTCTCTAAATACTTAGGTATCTCATCTTTAACTTCTAATTCTTCAACAGTTTCAGAAAAAGAAGGAAGTGTCGCATATTGAGTTATATCTTTCTTGATAAGCTCTAATTCTAACGCTTTTTGGAAAATCATTCTCATTACTGCATGGAAATTCGTAATAGTACTCTTTGATCTATTTTCAATATTTTTTAAAGTGAGTAATTCTTTTTCGTATCTTGCAGTAGTTAGCTCTTGTAATTTCAAACCTCCGAACTTTTTCTTTATTTTTTTAACAACACTTATCCGAAGATCCACTGTTATTTCTTTGACATTAGTCGCTTTGTAAAACTCAATCCATTGATCTGCAAATTCGCCTATTAGTATTTTTTTGTTTTCAATATAAGTTCCGTTAATTATTTCTGCTTCAATTATTTTGCCAGCTTCTGAAGCTTCTTTAGCGCTGGCGAATCCGGGTGTTTCTTTTTGGATTCTATTACCATTAGCATCTTTTATACTGTATCGATAATGAAATTTTCCTTTTCTCTCACGTACATTCTGGTATTTTTTAGCCATAGTTTCCCACCCTAGTCTTTTTTAATAGAACGTTCCATGAGCAAATTGAACATTTTGACATCTTCATCTGCCAGTGAAAGGATCAATTCAATTGCTTTACGCTTGTCCTCGCTCAATTCCTCGGTGTCAATGTTTATTTTGTTTTCGATTTCTTTGTATGTATTCTCAAATAAGAGATCGTCGATAGTTACATCTAGTATCTGTGCGATATGGTCTACTTTGCCCATTCTTGGTTCATTGCGCCCGCTTTCCCAATAGCCAATGGTTACACCAGAAACACCAATACGTGAACCTAATTCTTCTTTAGATAAACCTCTGAGCTCTCTATACTTTTTTAGATTCTCCGAAAAATTTATTTTGTTCACAGTAACTCTCCTCATAATTAATTTGACTTAATCTTAACATCATTAAATCAGTATTTCCACAGTTTTTCTAACTTATACTTAAAAAAAACGTTTTTTACGTTGACATTTAACTTTAAGTTAGATATAGTTGAGACACGCAAGGGAGGTGAGCAAATGCCGTACCGTCGTAGAACACTAAGGGAGTGGAGAGCTTATAGAAAGCTATCTAAATCTGCTGTAGCTGAAAAATTAGATATTCATACAAGTACTTATACGCGCATGGAGGATCGTCCAGAGACTATAACAATGATGGAGTCTATTGAACTAGCTAGAGTTTTCGAATGTGGTGTTGGGGAAATCATTTTTTTTGAAGAAAATCCTAACATTATGTTAGATGTCTCGATTACTTCCTAACAAAACGAGGTGAAAAGAGTGGAAAATCTACCTTCAATTCTAACGATAGAAGATGTAATGGAATATTTCAGAGTAAGCAGAGCTACAGTGTCTAGGGCAATTAAAGCAGGTAAACTAAAAAGCTATAAATTAGGTGGCCAGAGACGAATAAAGCTGGAATGGCTAAGAGAATATGAAGATTTACTTATAGAATCTTCTGCTTTGAAAGGAGAAACAGTATGACTCAATTGGTATTTATCGAAAATGGAAACACGGTGACCGATAGCCTCACGGTAGCTGAGGTGTTCGGAAAAGAACATCGACGCGTTATGCAGGATATTCGGGAATTGGAATGTAGTGAAGAATTTAGAGAGCACAATTTCGTGCCTTCCTCTTACAAGTCAACTCAAGGTAAAAACGTGGCTAAATTCATTATCTCTCAAGACGGATTCTCATTCCTCGCTATGAGTTACACCGGGAAGGAAGCTGCACGTTTCAAAGAAATGTACATCACAGAGTTCAATCGGATGAAGGAAACGCTGAACAAGCCGCCTGTTCTTGATTCCAACACAGCAATTGCCATCGCACTTCGTCAGACTGCTGATGTAATGGACAAGCTTCCACAGATTGAAAGTCGTATGGACAGGATCGAAAACACTACAACGATTGACTATGGACAACAGCGAGCCCTTAAAAAAGCTGGTAGTTCGAGGGTGGTCGGTTTTCTTGGAGGGAGAAAATCAGCAGCTTACAAGCACAGCGGCATTCGTTCTAGCGCATACTCTGCTTTGTGGAACGACTACCAAGAATACTTTGGTATTAACTCTTATAACAACACATTGAAGAAAGATTGCGAACGTGGATTAAAGTATGTAGCGACTTGGACGCCACCTAACAATCTGTTGATAGAGATTGAAGAAACAAACGGCCAGAAGTTATTTTAATCAAATTCAAGGAGGGTACTTGGTGAATCAAATGAAGAATACCGTAAGGAAATCAATTCCGGATTAGAAGAAGGAGAATGAAGATGATTGAAGTTGGACATGGTTTTGTGGTTATCGGGGAGTTGGACAAAAAAGATTTTTACAAACTGGTTGTAAAGAAAGGCGAAGTATCCAAGACCATGAACATCTTGGGCGAAGGCGTTGAAACAACAGTCAATAATTTAAAGCAAGCTGGTTACTATGTAAGCTGTCTAACCCGTCTTGCGATTTAAGAAAGAAGGCGAGAGTATGAACCCAATGTTTAGCGGTTTCGTTGCTGGTAAGCGAGTAAATGGCATGCTGCTGATCAAGCGTGACGGTACCTGGTTCCAACTTAAGACTATGGCAAGGTTGCAGGCTGACTCTATAAAAGGGAGTTGATAGGTATGTGGCGGTGGTGGCGTAAACGTCCTGTGGTAGTAACTAAGGATCTTAGTGGGCTAAGTGTACTAACGGATGAACATCTGGAATACTTGGGCCAATTGTACGAGCAGGAGCCGGAATATGGCTTTATCAAAAATCGCATTACCTTTGGTCGTTATGTTGAATTGGCGCAAAAGATTCAGTGGGAGTTTTGATATGGTGATCAGATGCGGATGCGGAGCTGAGGCAAAGTATCTGGTATACGAACATGAGGAAGCACACTGCAAAGAATGCATGTTGGAAGCTGTTGAGTGTAAAAATCAGGTCTTGGTGAGGATGATAGACGATGCATATGCAAATAAGGTGCAAAGGCAGTAGTAGTTACGCGGATCTGTGCGCTTTATCCCAAGTAGGTGGACAAGCCATAGAGCATCCGAACGGAACTGTGATTTTCAAATTCAGCAGCGATGTAACATATCAGGAATATCGTCGCATTCGACGGGAACAAAAGGAGGGAATAAAACGTGAAAACGCCGTTAGAACAAGCTATCCGGGTTCTGGAGGAGCTTCAAGCCGAAACTGAAATACGTGGTAAATCGCTCAATAACATCGTAGAGCCATTGTTAATCTTCAGGGATGGAAAGCTGCAATATGTACTCGAAGCTTTATATGACGTGCGTAATGCCATAGAAAGTGAAACGACCCTGGCTGCAACCGGAGTCGAATCGGACGAATTAATAAACATTTCACGGTCACTATAACAAAATTTTAGGAGGATGTAAAGATGTCCGAAGAGGTCAAATTAAATCTTTACCAAAAAATATCCGCTGTCATGAAGGATGTTGAATACTTGTCCAAAGACGATGAGGTTGAATTTGGAAAGACCAAATACAAAGCAATTACGGAAGAAAAAGTAACCGCTACGGTACGCGAAAGTCTCATTAAACACGGACTTGTGGTGCTCCCAATAAAACAGATCCATACAAGGGACGGGAATCTTTCTACTGTCGATGTTGATTACAAAATCGTGGACATTGATACAGGACAACATGAAATCATTGTTTCTTCCGGTACGGGGGCTGACACGCAAGACAAAGGCGTGGGCAAGGCTATGACCTATTCATATAAATATTTGTTCCTGCGGACGTTTGCGATTCCTACAGGCGAAGACCCGGACAAGGTAAGTAGTGCTGAACTGGACGAAAAACAGCGGATTGAACGTGAGAAAAAAGAGGCAGCTGAAACAAAATTGCTCAAGGATATTGAAACGAAATGGAAGGTTCTTTCTGGAAGCACAGAAGGCATGCAGGAATGGATCGACAACATGAAGCAAAAAGGCCATACACTGCAACAAATGCACGAGTCGCTTGCAAAGAAACTCGTAGATAAACAAAAGGAAGGTGCATCCAGTGCTAAATAGAGTTATATTGATCGGCCGTTTAACTAAGGACCCTGAATTACGGTATACCCCGAACGGGATTGCTACATGCTCTTTCACGTTGGCCGTAGACCGTCCTTTTACGAGTCAAGGCGGCGAACGGGAGACAGACTTCTTACCAATTGTGACATGGCGGCAGCTTGCAGAGACGTGCGCCAACTATCTCAAAAAGGGTCGTCTGACCGCCGTAGAGGGCCGTGTACAGGTGCGTAACTACGAGAACAGTGAAGGCAAGCGGGTGTATGTAACTGAGATTGTAGCGGATAATGTGCGGTTTTTGGAGTCGAACCGAGACAACCAGAGCCAACGAGATCCAAACGAACCGGATCATCGCCGCCATTATAACAAAGACCCGTTTCATGATGACGGAAAGCCAATAGACCCCGATGATTTAGATTTACCATTTTAGGAGGGCGTATGGACGTAATAAGTGTAACTACAGAGATTCATGAGGCGTCTAAGCGGCTTAGTAAGTCCGCTGACGCACTCTTTAAACTTGGACGGGAAAAGGCTGAGGCGGAGCGGGATTATCGTTCCAGGTTAGCGCAGGAAATGCTGCGATTGAAAGTGGAAGAAGGCTTGGCGGCTACTCTTATTCCGGACATAGCCAAAGGTAATGTCGCTGAATATCTGTTTCAACGTGATTTTACAGAGGCACAATTTAAAGCTGGTATTGAGGCAGCGGACGCAATTAAGGTACAGGTGTCAGCTCTCCAGACTATCTTAAAATACCAGTCTGATATATAGGAGGGGATCAGAGTGCATGATTTCTTGCCTTATTCAAAGGCCCAACAAACTCAGTCTAAGCGTGTGAAGCTTACACAGCGAGAAAAAGGAGATATAAGCACAAAGGTAGATAAGCAGCTTAAAGCGCGGTCACACGGCTTGTGTGAGCTTTGTGACAACGCCTTGGCTACTGAACGAGCTCACTTGATCGGACGTAAGCACATTAACCATAAAACGAGAGTAACGGACTTATTGCATTTATGTACGGCATGCCATGACTGGCTTGATGAGACTCCAGAGGGGATCAGGGCGCGGAGAGCAATGGCGATGTTGGTTAAATCAGCAAAAGAATAGTGTGGTGATAATATGGCTTGGCTTGAAAGCCACCAAGGGCTTGGGAGACACATCAAGACTAAACGATTGGCCCGTAAGCTAGGAATTACAGTCCCGGCGGTAATCGGTCATCTACATCTGTTGTGGTGGTGGGCCATGGATAACTTGCCAGACGGATGCTTGTCCATGTTAGAACCGGAAGACATAGCGGATGAAATGATGTGGACCGGGGATGCGAAAGTGCTTATGGACGCTTTAATCGAAGTTGGATTCATTGATGTAATTGATAACCAGTTATTTATCCATGATTTTCAGGATTATATTGGTAGATTGGTAGATAAGCGAAAAAAGGATGCGGAAAAGAAACGGATGTCCCGTAAATCATCCAAGGAAAAGGTTGAACCTGTCCGGGGGACGTCCCTCGGACAGTCCGCAGACAGTTTTGGGGACGGCGCGCGTAACAGTACAGTACAGTACAGTACCTTACCAAATACTATTACTACTACTGCTGACGAGATGGAAAAAATAGAAAAGGCATATAGTCAAATTCACGGTTGCCTTGGTTTTAAACCTAAAGATTGGCCTTTAGTCACTCAATTTATAAATCAGGGCATAAAATCAGATTTGATTATTGAAGTGATGAGAGAAAAGCATAAAAAGAAATTGGAGGAAGGCGGCAAGGTCAATTCATTCTCCTTTTATACAAATGCAATTAAGGAACGTGCCGAGCAAGACGGCGGACAAGACCGGTTGGACTTTATAAATGACATGTAGGAGGTACGCTATGGAAAGAGAGGATGCCAAAAAGCTATTCAAAAAGCTGGCTGCAAGTTACCCCAGTTGGAAGGTTGATAGGACCATTGCTGAAAACTGGCTTGAGGAATTAGAGCCAGCCGATGCAGACCATTGTTGGGCAAATGCTCGGGAACATATCCGCGAGAGCAAGTTTGCGCCTTCGATAGCAGAGATCATCAAGCCGAATGCTCGGATTGAGGCTGATAGGGAAATCGAACGCACTAGAAAGATGCTTGAGGAGCAAGACCGAATACGGCAGAGCGCGTCAAGTGAGCCGCCATGGAAACGTGAAGGGATCAGCCGAGAGGAATGGATGCGCAGGACAATAGCTGCTCATAAGGAAAGCCAGTCATGAGTTATTACAGCTTGGAGGCTGAACAGGCGGCATTAGGATCAATCATTTTACAACCAGACTTAATTTATGAGTCCATCTTAACAGCAGAGGAATTTTATCACGGTCCACATCAAACGATCTTTGAAAGTATGGAGTTCATAAGGGAACGGGAGAAAAAGATAGACTTGGTTTCTCTGACTATGAGCATTGGAGAAAAGATTCAGGACGTTGGCGGGGTTGACTATTTATCCAGGCTATCCCAATCCGTTCCGACTGTAGCTAACTTCCTTGAACACGAAAAAATAATCAAAGAGAAGTATTTATTACGAACTGGATTCAATTCGATGAAAGCTATTTTTAACGACGGGGCCGATGATCCTAATACGCTTGCGGCCGAACTGATGGGAATTGCTGAATTCATCGAAGACCACAATCGGGGTACAGATTATTTCAAGCACATCAAAGATGGAGTAATGCAGCACTTCGATGTAATCAACGACAAGAAATACAACGGTAAACCTAACGGGGCCAGTACGGCCGGGAAAGACCTTGACGACATAACAGGCAAATGGAAGCCGCAGACGCTTAATATAATCGCCGCAAGGCCGTCCGTAGGTAAAACTGCCTTCCTCCTTAATAACGCCGTTAGAAACGGCAAGGAGGGACTCACAGTCGCTATATTTAGCTTGGAAATGCCCGACTTGCAACTCTATGACCGTATGATATCGGCAGAATGTAACATCGATGGCAGCCGGATTGAAAGTGGACAGCTTCGTGATGAAGAATGGGAGACTTATACAATCGGCCTGTCTGAGCTGGCGAAATTGGACATTTACATTGATGATCGGCCGGGGCTGTCTATTCAAGAGATACGCGCGGCTGTTAGAAAGTTGAAAAAGAAATGTCCTGACCTGATCGTTTATATCGACTACTTGCAATTAATCAAAGGTGGCAAGAAATTCAGCAACCGGAACCGAAACGATGAAGTGGGGTATATAAGCTCCAGTTTGAAGCAGATGGCTCGGGAGAATGATTGCCCAGTGGTTGCCCTTGCCCAGCTAAGTAGAAGCGTAGAGCAACGTCAGGACAAGCGTCCGATGATGTCTGATTTAAGAGAGTCCGGCAACATCGAGCAGGATGCAGACACAATCACATTTTTATACCGGGATGACTATTACAACGCTGAAACAGAAAAGAAAAATATCATCGAATTCATCGTCTCCAAAAACCGAAATGGACGCACTGGGACGGCGGAAATGGTTAACCTTAAAAATTACGGGAAGTTTGCAGATTACGAACGGTATCAAGGCTGACTCCAATAAGAAGGGAAGAAGATAGACATGAAAATTTGGGTATGTGAGAAATGCAATTGGGAAGGTAAACGACCAGCGACAATGGGTGTGCCGGGATTGAAAGTTAAAGTGTGTCAGAAATGCTTAAGCAACAAAATCCATCAAGAAGACCGTAAGGCAGTAAAGCAACCTGAAGTAATAGCTACCCAAGGAGAGGGGATAGTGGAATGAATGACAGAGTGAGAACCCTGAACGACTTGATTGAATTATTGATTAAAGAACGTGATATATACGGCGGAGATATGAAAGTGGAGATTGCCCGCGAAAGACACGGCGAAGTGGATTGCGAAGCGATAGGTGGTGTTTGCGAGCTTGACGACACGGACGGAACCAGCACAGTTGTCATATACGGGATATGGTCAGATTTATAAGCCCTAAAGGGCAAGGAGAGGAATAAGGGATATGGAATTAAATCAAGAGTTACAAGAGAAGACGTTGGACTCATGTGCGGAATACTTTGATGCTTATGCCAAAACGTATGGAAAAGCAGGGTTTGTATTTCTAAAAAATGATGAAACAGGACAATTAATGATTTACACTCGCGGTGAATACACAGATAAACTACTTGGTTTCTTAAAAACACTCGATCCTAACATGGAAGAAAGAAAAGTGGAGGTCTAAACCATGGATAAGAAGATACAAAAGATACGAAAAACGCATGAAGCGACTAAGAGGTCGTTGGCGGAAGGACGGAACATAGCTTTTACGGCGGAGGCCATTATTGAGCCGATTGAATACCTTCTACAGCAGATAGATATTAAGGATAAGGCACTGGAGTTTTATGCGGACGAGAAAAACTATATGGCAAACGTGCTGGCAAGTTGGGGTCCGACTATTCCAGTTGACGAAGATAATGGACGCCGCGCCCGTGTTGCTTTGAAAGGAGAGGATACAAATGAGTAGACCATATAGAGTATGGGACACAGAAAGTAAGTCCTTCTGGCAGGATATTAACAAGGGGCATGTAGGATGCATTGGGCAGCTATTCTTAAAACCGTCTGGAGATTTTGCATTAAGGCAAAACGGCATAATCATCCATGGGAGCGTGTTTCCAGGTAGATTCATCCGCCAGGACTCTACTGGACTAAAAGACCGTAACGGTAAAGAGATATACGAGGGAGATATATTGGCGTGGCAGGATCACAAGCATCTGTGGTCTACATCTGACGATAGTTATACTGTGAAAGCAATAGTTAAGTTTAATCACGATGAATTTAAATATATGGTCGGGCATTTATCACTGTCAGCAAAACGAGAGTTTGAAGTCATCGGCAACATCTATGAAACCCCACTGGAGGATACCCCATGAATCCAATAGACCCCAAACAATTGGACGATGCGGATTTAATGATAAACTTTTACGACAACACACTTTGCACCGATTACCGTCAAGAACTGGCTAAAGAAATCTACCGGAGGGCAGGTAAAACGGATGGCAACGGACTACACAAACCGGATGGACGCAATATTTGAAACTTGGGAATATCATCTGTTTGAAAAACTCGGTGGAGTTGATCGGATAGTTGCCAGCATTCAAAGTGAAGCAGCACTGTTTGGCATTCCTTATGACGCCAGAACAGAATATATAAATAAAAAGTTGGTAGATATGATAGATCAAATTGCGGAAAAACGTGAAGCGCATTCTCAAGGCAGCCGGAGAAAAGCAAAGAAAAAAATAGGATAGGAGAATAAATATGACCAGATACGTAGGAATAGACCCGAGTACCAAAACAGGGGTAGTCATTTTAAACGAAAATGGAAATGTAGAAGAGCAGTTAGAGATTGTCTTGGAAAATGGGATACTTTCAAGCGCAGAACAATTACAAGAATACGGTAGAGAAATAGCGAATTACGCCAATACGCCTGATGTGGTTTGCATAGAAGGCTTCTCGTTTGGTTCAAAAGGTAAGGCAGTCAGTACCCAATATGGAATCGGATTTGCTATTCGCTTTGCTCTAAGAGACATGGGAATTAAGTTTATAGTACCAACACCTGGTCAAGTAAAAAAGTTTGCCACAGGGAGCGGTAGTTCATCTAAAGACAATATGGTTTTACCCATTTTTAAAAAGTGGGGCTTTGAACATGATTCAGATAACGTCCGAGACGCCTTTATTTTGGCTCAGATAGCCCGTTCTATTCGATTAGGTGGCGGAGATACCAAATACCAACAAGAGGTCATACAAACGATCCTAGCGCCTCCTGTTAAGAAAAAGAAAAAAGCATAGTTTGGTGCTTTGATACAGCGTGGATTTATCTAATTAATTCATATAACAACGAATAAAGGAGTGTTAGGGATGGGAAACAAAGCCCTTAAATATATCCCCGGCTATTATCCATATCGCATAGATGAAGATGGGAAAGTATTTGCTTCACATCCGATAACTGGATTTCCAGTGCTGGTTAAGGAGCAGAAAAATAGGACGGTGAATATCCGGCGCGAAGGGAAGAAGACCAGAATAAAAGTAGCTGAATTATACCGTAGAGCATTTAACAAGCTGCTTCCAGAGGATTAAATATATAGCCCCCAAGGGCAGAGAGGACATAACAATGGATATGCAACTAAAAATAGTTTGCTGGGCAACGGGCTTCAAGTTTGGAGCTGGAACATACGAGGTTCATGACCAAAACGGTGGTTTTCGGGGATTTTGTTCAGTAGCTAAGTTGAAAGAAAAAGGACTGGTACGGCGGATAGATCATACCAAAAAGGCAGAAGCATTTTTAAATACGGATGAAGGTCGGGCGTGGTTCAGAAAGAACCGCACAGTTTAGCCCCATAGGGGACAAGAAGGAGGGAACACCCCATGAAACTTAAATGTAAAAAGGACCTTATCATGCACCCAGCAGCTATAGAAGGAAAGGAATACGAACTACATGAGAGTGGGAAAGAATACGCGATCCTGAATGAATATGGCAGGTTGCACTATTTTTCAAAAGACCCAGAAGACGAGGACTATTACGGGAATTGGTTTGATTTGGAAGTTTGAGATAAAGGAGGGGCAACCCTCCATAAGGGGGAGAGACATGAAAGCACCACGTATATTGCATTACCCCGGCAGCAAGTGGAGCATGGCAGATTGGATTATATCAAATATGCCAGCACATACAACATATTTGGAACCATTTTTCGGCAGCGGGGCGGTGCTGTTCAATAAAAATCGCTCCACTCTGGAAACGGTGAACGACCTGGACGGGGAAGTATCCAATCTATTTCAAATAATTCGGGATCAGCCGGACGAGCTGGCCAGACTTATTCACTGGACTCCTTATGCTCGGGCTGAATACTACAAAGGATATGAGACAGAGGGCAGTGATGTTGAACGGGCAAGGCGCTTCTTGGTCCGTTGCTGGATGGCACGCGGAGGAAAGACCAGTGACCGGACCGGATGGCGGCATATCATTGATCTGAACGCACCGCATCCTGCGCGAGATTGGCAACTGTTGCCGGACAAGATCATGCAGGTTACGGACCGCTTACGGAATGTGCAGATTGAATGTCAACCTGCGGTTAAGCTGCTGGAGCGCTACAAGCGTCCTGAGGTCCTTGTTTATGCAGATCCGCCGTACTTACTTTCAACGCGAAGCAAGCGAATGTACAAGAATGAAATGAACGATGCGGATCATATTGAGTTGCTGCAAATATTATTGAATCATCCCGGTCCGGTCCTGCTTAGTGGATACGATCATCCTATGTATGAGGAAGCTTTGAGAGATTGGCGGCGGGAGACGAAAACGGTTAAAGCAGAAGCCGGGCGGATCCGGACCGAATCACTTTGGATCAATCCTATTGCTGCGGGGCAAGTTGGTCAGATGTCACTATTTTAAGGGGGCATCCCCTATACCAAAGGAGAGATAACGTGACCAATAAATCGGATTTTGAGTTTGTGCTTTATTACAATGGCAAGCGCGTTAAAATAATGTTTTTTAAAAGCAGCTTGTTGAGAGCCTTAAAAGAGGCCCGAAGCCTGCTCGATCCTAAAAAATATGATTGCGTTGAAATATACAGGGACGACCTATTCCAACGTACATGGATTAAAGAATACAGCTTGTAAGCCTACTACCTATACCAAAGGAGAGATAAGCATGAGAGATATTAAATTCCGTGGTAAACCTATCAACGGCACTGGCTGGGTGTATGGCTACTATGTCTATCAATTTGAAATTGGCTATTATTCACAAGGATATACTGATGTTCCGCCGCGAGTACATTATATCTTTGGCGACAAAGGAGACTTTTGCGAGGTCGATCCTGCAACAGTGGGTCAATTCATAGATTTACCAAACTACGGTGTTTGGGAAGGCGATATTTACGAGTTTACAAGACCGTGGTCAAACGGTGCGCTGGAACGTGGAGTTGTGAAATGTACAGAACATGCAGAATGGGCCGTAAATGCATGGATGTTGACTGGTATATATGAGCATGGAAAACCTATCGGCAACATACACGATAACCCGGAGCTGCTACAAGGAGGCGGTAAAGGTGAGTAAACATCAACACGTAATTGATATGTTGAAATCGGCGACGACAGTTTTTGTTGCTCAAGATAAGGATGGTGGTGGATTGGCATTACATCCGTCTCATGTACTTGCCCTGGTAGACTCACTCCAGCAGCAGACAGGGGAATACGGAATGACAATTGAACGTCAAGGACAGGAAATGATCAGGCTACAAGGATTAGTCAATAAGCATCTTCAAGAGGTTGATCATCTTCAAGAGCAGCTTGAAGAAAGGGACCGCAAAATAACTTGGCTTACTAACGAGTTAGGGGAGTAACCACCAATACAATACGCTCTGTCACCCTGACGGAGCGTTGGAAGGATGATAGATATGTCGGTAAAAGATATGACAGACCAGCAACTTAACCGGGCGTTAGCTGAGTTGATGGGTTACTCAGTGAAAATCTCGCGCAATTTTCATTATTTAATTCTAAAAGGAGACTCTAAATCAGGACCTAAATGGACAGAAGATATGGCATGGGAAGAAGCACCTAACTACTGCGCCGATCCTGCCGTCTCTCTGGAGGTACAGGCAGCAGCGATAAACAAGGACGAAGAAGGATATATCCGTAACTGGTTGCTTAACAAGTATGGTAAGTCAGTTATGGCTTATACAGCCGTAAGCCTTGGAACGGCAGCAGAAATAGCTAATTCCAGCCCCCGAGAGAGGGCAGAGGCTGCTTATATGACATTATCCAGTCAGGATTAAACCAATACAGGGTGTAGGTAACACCTGCACCCGATCATATCGTGTAGCAAAACGGAATGATACTAAGGGAGGATATATTGATGTTCGAATATTTGAAGAAGAACCCATCTCCATTGTGGGAGCTTGAACAAAAGGAAAGATTTGAACAGGAACTTAAAGAAGAAAAATGGGACATGAGAAATCCACCAATAACCACTTACTTCAGGTTGGCGCAAGAGAAAGCAGAAAAGTTGAAAAAGGAAATAGAGATAAGTCGTACCCCAAGACCGCTAGACGAATGGCATGAGGATCATGGAGCTGTATTATGGTGGGAATTCCCGATTGTGGAACCTCCATATTGCGGTACTCCATTGGATGCAAACTGGCCGGACTATCATACGCATTGGACGCCAATTACTCTACCAGTTTTGAGGGAGGAACAACAATGACAGATAAACTTATCAATGAAATCAAAACGCGGATTACAGCATTGCCTAAAACGAAAGTAGGCTTAGGAGGATACCACACGGGCCAAAATGATGCATACGATAACATTCTTAGCGTAATAGAGCACCTGTATCCAGACCTACTACAGCAGCCAGATATACAACCGGGAGATCGAGTCGATTACATTGGTATACAGTTTCCGTTTTTGAAAAATGTGAAGGTTGATCATATTGAGATTCATCGTGTTGGTAGAGTTGCCGCGCTTGCTTATGATGATGAGATTTATAAGGTGTATGTAGATCAAGTCAAAAAGGTAGACATCCCATGATAAGAGCCTATACCTCTATATTATGCGCTGTACTGTTATATGTGGGTGTTGTGCAAGTAGATAGGTATATGTTGATTGAGAGGATAGATCCAAGCGAGGTGAGGGTTAAATATGGCAGATAACAACGATAAAGTGACGTCTAAAACGTGTTGGGTGTGGACGCAGAAGGCCGAGAAGACCAATCCCAGCCGATCAGTTGAGGGCGAACCAATTTGGCCTCATTACCAGCAGCAGGCACCGCGTAAGTGGCTGGAGGATGGTTTAATACAGGATTCCACGGAGTTTACGGGTAAAGGACAAATGGATCTGTTTGAATTGATGTAAAAAGGAGCGACAAGATGGGGGCGATAGAGCAAATGGAATTATACCCGAGCATCACAGAAGCCGATAAGAAGGCCGTACGCAAGTTGCTGGGCAATTACCCTAAGATGCGCCTTACCGTCGAATCATTAGGTCGCAAGGAGTCTCTAACGGCGGAAGAAAGGCAAGTGTATCAGGAGTGGAGCAAATTGATCACCGAATTAGACATGGCAATCAATTTAATCTTAGACGATGAGGTCAAAAAGATCATTGAGCACCGCTTCATTAAGGGGCGTAAATATAAATTTACTGTGATCCAATTCCAGAACCGCGGCATGAGCGTTAATACCATTGACCGCCGAATAGACGAAGGAGTCAAAAGTATAGCAGAAACCTTGAAGCTATGCGGAATTTTGGGGGTAAGTTGGGGGTAACGTGGGGGCAATTTGGGGGAGAAACCATTTTAAAGTAGGGATATAGGGTTAACGCCCGGGTGTCCCTGCTGTCCCTTACCACGGCAGGACTCGTCCACGCTTAAAGGCACCGCTTTGAACACAGGGTGATAGAGCACTGAGTTGCGGTGGTGTGGAAGCGGGGATGGTCAGAAGGTTAGATTCCTTCCCAAGCGCTCCGCCCGGGCGCTATAGAACTACGGGCTTTTAATATGCTCCTTTAACTCAGTGGTAAGAGTAGCGGCCTTATATGCCGTTGGTCGGTGGTTCGAATCCATCAAGGAGTATAGGTAACCATACCGCAAGCATAAGGGAGCGGCAGTGGCAAGCGCACGACGGAGGGTTAGGGCGCAAACAATACAGACGAGAGGGCGACGGGAAACCGCCGCTTTTTTGCGTTTAAAAGGAGAATGAAGACAATGGCAAAGAATTACGCATATCTCGATCAATACGGCATCCTGCATTTGCACGATGAGGAGCATGCCAAGCAGCACGGCAAGCATGTTGCTACTGAGCTGCAAGCAGACGAAAGCGGCTATCCAGTAGTAGAGGGTAACGGTGTAGTCTACTACAGCAATGAGGATGCAGCATACATCAAGGGCAACCGCAAAGATGGACAACGTATCAGCACGCCGGCTGTAATTAAGCAGTTGGCTGATCAACTCAAGTAACGCCTTTTCCCGGCTTAGTCCGGGGATATGACACATACAGGACATTGGGCGGTTCGATTCCGCTGTGTGTCTTATATATGGTATATTGAAAATAAAAAAAGAGGTGTTTGCATGGACGTCAACCTTGCAACAGTTCGCGGAATCGAAGTTGATTATGTTCAAGAGTTAGAAAAGATTCGGATTAGGTATGATCGGTTTGTGGAGAATTATAGATTTCCAAAAGTTGATGGTGATTTTAAAGAAAAATTGGCAGAAGATGTTGATCGCTTCGTTCTGGAAACAACAAATAATGAACCAGTCACGGAATCGTTAAAAACGGAACTGTCATTTGGGATTGAACAAATAATTAAAAAATATGAAAATGAGGGTTATATAGTCAGGAAAGAATATTTCCCGACAGTAAGTTTCCATATTGATTTAGAAAACGAATGATTTATTCGCCAATAGGCGGCTTTTTTATTTGCTGAAAGGGTGAATGCAAATGGGAGTAGCGGAAGAACTTGAAATGACGTGTGAAGAAGTCGCAGCCAGTATCGCTAAAGAGTATGGGCTCAATAAGAAAGAACAGCGCTTGTTTACCTACTTATTGGATGATAACAATAGCAAGAACGTCGGTGACATTTGTTTAGCGCTCAAAACCACTCCCATGACGCTCATTGGAAAAACAAAGCCTTCGCTTGATAAGAAGCTTGACCAAATTCCAGACAGCGATGGTCCTGAAGTAAACTAATCGTTCGAGGATTGAATGATGGTAATAAAGAAAAAATAGAGCTTATTTCTTCTGACGGTGGATGTTGACGGCTTAGGCTATGGAGAATGACCAAATAAGGGAGGAAGAGCCTGTGTTGAAATGTGATAGTTGGCTATAACATGCTCTGTCCTGGCTGTAAATCAAGTGCAATCAGGGTTATCGGTAAACCTCCTGATTCTCCACAATAGCATACAGAGACAAGCAAACAGAAAGAGGGTGGGTGATATGAATGTTAGCAAAAACATAAAGTTGTTACTGTTGAAACTTGGACAAAAAGGACACGATGTGTCGCTCATACAAGAACAACGGTACTCAAAAGAGTTTAAAGGCGTGTACTCTAGGTACAAGTTGACATTCTGGATTGAAGGTAAAAAGAAAGACAAGAAGACGGGGAAAGAAAAAGATTGCATGGTGCCAGACACCTATGAGTTCAAAAGTGCTATTGAGTTGCTTCAATTTATGGTGGTGACAGCAAATGAATGAGAGGCATAAAGCATTTGCTGATTATTATATCGAAACACAAAACGGAACAGAGAGCTACAAAATGGCTTATCCGAAATGCAAAAAGGATGCGACCGCAAGGGTTAATGCTAGCAAACTACTAACAAACCCTAACATTAAGGAGTATATAAAAGAAAGAATGGACAGCAAGGAATCGGCTCGTATAGCTAGTCAGGATGAAGTGTTGGAGTTTCTGACACAGGTTATCCGTGGAGAGGTAAAGGATCAATTAGGCCTTGAAACGCCAGTGAAAGAGCGCAATAAGGCTGCTGAACTGCTTGGTAAGCGTTATGGATTGTGGGTTGATAAACTGGACGTTAACGCCGTTGTAGCGCCTGTTTTTGTTGACGACATACAAGGTAAAAACGATGGTTAGAAAACTGTCTGAATTCATCCCAAAGGCGTTTCATGCGACATGGCGAGCTGCAAATGATCCGAACGTCCTCAATATTGTAGAAAAAGGTGGCCGTGGTTCAGGGAAATCGTCAGATATAGCACACATCATTGTGCAGTTGCTTATGCGTTACCCCGTTAATGCTATTGGTATACGTTATATCGACAACACCATTGAATTATCCATTTTCGAGCAAATGAAATGGGCAATAACCGAACAGGGTGTGTCGCAGTTTTTCAAGATTAATAAATCCCCCATGCGGATAACATATCTGCCGCGAGGAAACTATATGGCCTTTAGAGGTGCACAGAACCCTGAGAGGCTTAAATCCCTGAAAGATGCCAACTTCCCATTTGCCATAGGGTGGATTGAGGAATTAGCAGAATTTAAGACGGAAGAAGAAGTTACAACCATCACCAACTCCTTATTGCGTGGAGAATTGGGAGATGGTCTTTTTTATAAGTTCTTCTATAGCTACAACCCGCCAAAGCGTAAGCAGTCATGGGTCAACAAGAAATATGAGTCTGTATTCCAACCGGATCATACACACGTTCATCACTCTACTTATTTGGACAACCCGTTTATCTCCAAAGCCTTCATAAAAGAGGCTGAGAGTGCAAAGGAGAAGAACCAACGGCGTTATGAATGGGAGTATCTCGGGAAAGCTATTGGGTCTGGAGTGGTACCGTTTGACAACCTTACATTCCGTACAATTACAGATGAAGAGGTTAAAAGCTTCGATAACATCCGACAAGGTAATGACTGGGGTTACGGTGTTGATCCGCTGGCCTTTGTTCGCTGGCATTATGATAAAACACGGCGGAGAATCTACGCGTTGGACGAAGTATACGGCGTGAAGATAGCTAACCGAGAGCTGGGCGAAAAGCTCAAAAAGAAAAAGTATGACCAGCAGCTAACAATAGCGGACAGCGCAGAGCCGAAGTCGGTGGATGAATTAAAAATGCAGTTACATTGCCGTTTCAAGGGTGCGAAGAAAGGTCCAGGTTCAGTGGAGTATGGTGAAAAGTGGCTTGATGATCTTGAGGAAATTGTAATAGATCCAGCCCGAACGCCGAACATCGCTAGGGAGTTCGAGAATATCGACTATCAGACGGACGCTGACGGCAATCCACGGACTAGGCTAGATGATAAGGACAATCATACTATTGATGCTACACGGTACGCCTTTGAAGACGATATGAGGCAACCGGGTATCTCGTTTGATTAATACAGGAAGGAGGACATGCATTGAGCACAACACAAGATATCATCCGCATGCTTGAGGAAAACTCTCCAATGACCAATAAGGAAATAGCTATGCAAGAGGTCACGGATTTCAAAGGATCTATGAAGCGTAAACTTATGATCTTGGGGCAGATGTATTATGAGAACAAAACGAAAATACTTGAGAAGAAGCGTACTGTTGTTGGCGAAGGCGGGGTAAGGCAAGAAGTCCATAATCTAGCTAACAATAAGCTAATACATGGATTTGTTCGCAAACTCGTCGATCAGAAAACGGGGTATCTGCTTTCTAAACCATTTAGCATACAAACTGACGGTCCAGATGAATATAAGAAACGTCTTAGTGAATACTTCGGCAAAGACTTTCAGCGTACACTTAAGAACGTTGGCAAGAATGCAATCAATAAGGGGATAGCCTGGCTACAAGTTTATTACACCGAGACAGGGGAGCTTGCCTTTAAGAGCATTCCGAGTGAGGAGATTGTCCCGCTTTGGAAAGATTCAGCGCATACAGAGTTGGATGCAGTCATTCGATTCTATGACGTGATCTACTACGAGGCTAAAACCAAGAAGACCATTACAATAGTTGAGTTTTGGGATTCAAAAGGAGTCATGCGCTTCTCTCAAGACAGGCTAGTCTCGAAAGATTTAAGTCCAATAGGGGGAGTGGAATCTCACTTTACATCCATAGTAAACGGTAAGGAAATGTTTCTAAATTGGGAACGGCCGCCTTTTGTTGCATTCAAGTACAACGACGAAGAACAACCGCTTATAGAAATGATCAAAACATTGGTTGATGATTATGATTTGCGGATGTCGGAGAATGCGGACAATATCGAGGATATGCCAAGCAGTATTATTGTGCTGAAGAATTACGGTGGCGGAAAGTTGGAAGACGCACGGCGTAATTTGGCTCAACTACGTATGGTTAGGGTTGAGGCAGACGGCGGCATTGATACGTTAGGTATAGACATCGACACTACAGCACTAAGCAATCATATTGCTGAATTGCGTAAAAGTATATATGAGTTTGGTCGAGGTGTGGACACGCAAACGGACAAGTTTGGTAATAATCCATCTGGCATAGCCCTTCGTTCTCTCTATCAGGATTTAGACTTGGATGCGAATACGATTGAGGCGGAATTTCAAGCCTCGCTGGAACAACTTCTTTGGTTCGTAGATCAACATCTGTATAACACAACAAAGGTTGACTACTCCAGTTATGACGTTGATTTCATCCTTAACCGGGACGTTATGATCAACGAAACTGAAGCAATTGAAAACGTCAAAAACAGCGTAGGTATACTGTCCGATGAAACTAACCTCGCTAATCATCCATGGGTGACTGATGTTAAGACCGAAGAGGAACGTAAGAAAACCGAGGCTGATGAAGCCATGAAAACGGCAGAGGATCAGCCTTATGGCGGTACAGGCGGCAATCCCCCTGAGACAGACCCAAAACAGGATGAACGATCATGAGGTCCGAGGAATACTGGTCTAAGCGCATGGATACCCTCAATGAGGCACAGCTAGGCAAAGGTGATGCTTACGTCCGCAAAATGGAGATTGAGTACGCCAAGGCTAATGCATCCATTCAAAAAGATATTGACGTGTTCTACCAACGTTTCGCTAAGAACAATGAAATGGGTTTGGCTGAAGCACGGCAAGTGCTCAAAGCGGGGGAGCTTAAAGAGTTTAAGTGGACCGTTGAGGACTATATCAAGGCAGGCCGCGAAAACGCCGTTGATCAGCGGTGGATGAAGGAGCTTGAGAATGCCTCCATAAGAGTGCGTATGACTCGCTTAGAGGCTCTACAAATGCAGATGCGGCAACATGTCGAAGTCCTAACCGGAAAGCGTCAGACAGGCGCTAAAGAGCTTATGGGCGATATATACAAGGATGGGTACTATCACTCAGTGTTTGAGCTACACAAGGGCACAGGGTTGGGCGCTACCTTCTCTAAGTTGGACAAGCGGCAGATTGAAGCGGTCTTAAGTAAACCCTGGGCGGCGGATGGTTCAAACTTCTCTGCGCGGATCTGGAAGGATCGTGACAAGTTGGTCCATGAGCTTCAAACAGTGCTCACTCAAGGCATGATACGCGGCGATACACCGGATAAGATGATTAACGCCTTATCTGACCGTATGGGTGTTTCACGATCAGCTGCAGCACGAATCATCCAAACTGAATCAGCCTACTTTGCCGGTCAGTCTCGCATGGATGCCTATAAGGAGCTGGGCGTAGAACAATATAAGTTTACAGCTACCCTAGATAAACGTACATCAAGTATCTGCCGGCACATGGATGGAGAGGTATTTGCATTGTCCGAGGCTGAGGTAGGAGTTACTTACCCGCCGCTGCATGCTTATTGTCGTTCCACTACGATTCCTTATTACGAGGATAATGTTCAGGAGCGAATAGCTCGGGATGAAGATGGCAAGAACCAAGCGGTACCCGGCGACATTACCTATGAGCAATGGGAAAAGGAATATGTTAAGCCGAACACACCGAATGAACCTACAGAAAGCAACGTGCCAGATCCAGAGGTTGAAGAACCTGGAGGAAGTTTTAACCGGAAGTACAATCCGAAAGCTTCTTACCATGTTGATTTGCCAAATGTGTCTGAACCGGTATTAGAAAAGTTAGCTGAGGTTAACCGTAGTCTTGCCCGTGAAGGACACAAAGCAGGCAAAGAAATCATGGTTATTATGGATCAGACAGCAGGCAAGAAAATTGGCAGAGCTGATGGTATCATAAACAAAGTTACATTTACTCCTGAGATACACGAATCGCTTATCAAAGCACCGCCGAATAGTGTGATCCTGACTCATAACCACCCGAGAGGGACGAGGGTTAACGTTAAGGATATTCGTAACATGGCGATCTATCCTGCTATATCTAGCCTGCTTGCAGTTGGGCATGATGGCGGAGTAAGTGGAGTATCATCCGATGGTAAATCATCTGATCTGCTTGTATTTAATAATGTCTTGGAATCCACTGCCCTGACCGCTCTTGAGCAGTTACAATCGTCTGACAACTATGCTACAATGTCAGAAACAGCCAAGAATGAATACATGGATTACCTTTGGTTACAACTCATAATTAAAGAACTGGGGTGGACGTATGTCGAAGACTTCCAAGCAGCCAAAGCGGACTATCGGTTTAATAGATGATACGCCGCTGAAGCTGGATTTTACCAAAACACCTAAAAAAATAGCCGCCGACATGCTAAGGCAAGTCAAAGAGCCGTTTGAAAAACAAAATAGTAAGGATTAAAGCCTGATTGCACATTTAGATGCAGCAGGCTTTTTATTTTGCCCTGCCATATGGCTATAAACTGGGTATGCCCTCTTTAAAGGTTCGGGGCTGACTGAACGTATCCTATGCGTGGTGGGTTACACGCCAAAAAAACTAATATAGGGGTGCTATTAATGGATTTGAGAGAATTGCTTGGAGAAGATTTGTATAACCAAGTTGTTGAAAAGGCTGGTGATAAGAAACTGGCTGTCGTGAATGATGGCAACTGGTTCCCTAAAGATAAATTCGATGAAGTGAACAATACCAAGAAGCGACTCGAAACGGATCTGAAGGACCGGGATAAGCAGTTGGCTGATTTGCAGAAGGCAGCGGGGGATGTGCCAGCGCTACAAGATCAGATTGCGAAGCTTCAGGCGGACAATAAAGCCGCTACCGACAAGTACAATGCCGACATGCAGGAGTTACGTTTGAACACGGCGCTAAAGATGGCTTTGAGTGGTCAGGTTCACAACGCTGATATTGTTGCGAAGCTACTGGACAAAACAAAAATCGAACTGGACGACAATGGCGCCATAAAAAGCGGTTTGGACGACCAACTCACAGGCCTTCGCGAAAGCGATGGCTTTTTATTTGTTCCAAAAGAGGACCCGAAACCAGGATTCCAACCGAAAGGTGCTACACCAGCGGACGGGTCAGGCGGAAAGCAAGACCCGAGCGACAGCAAAACAAACTATGGGAAGATAGCTGCGCAGAATAAGTCGGCAGATAACGGCGACCTATCTAAAGCGCGTGAGTCGTATTTCCAATAACAGGAGGATGAGAAAATGAGTAAATTTGTGGTCACTAAATACGGTAACAAAAAGGGAATCACCAAATTCCCTGATCATTATGTGAACCTAGCTATTACGGTGGACGATGAGGGAATCACCGCTAATGCGGATGGAAAGAAAATCGTCCCTGCTGGAACGATTATCGGCAATGGTATTTTGAATGATATTACGAAGCTGGGTAAAAAAGCAGTCACAACCACTGGGGTTTCTAATGCGGAAGGTGTGCTATTTGAAGATGTTGATGTAACTTATGGCCCTGCACCGGGAGCATTGATGATTCACGGGTTTGTAGATCTGGGCAAAATTCCGACAGCACCAACAGCAGAAGAAATTACAGCACTCAAACAAATCACATTTTTGAAATAAGAGAGGACAGGTGAAGACATGCCAACTATTTTTGATCTTGTAACAGCCGAGAATATTACTACCTATTATCAGGAGACAGCGTCGAACGCAATTCCTTACTTGGGAGCCACATTGTTCCCAGCGAAAAAGCAACAAGGGTTAGATTTGAAATGGATTAAAGGTGCTGGAGGCTTGCCAGTATCCCTGCAACCGTCCGCATTTGATGCCAAAGCCACATTGAGAGACCGAATTGGCTTTGAAGAAATCAAAACCGAAATGCCGTTTTTCCGTGAAGGTATGAACATTGATGAAACAGAGCGTCAAGAATTGCTAAGACTCTTAGCGTCTCCTAATGCAGCATACTATCAAACACTCATACAAAAGATTTACGATGATAGAAAAACGCTGATTGATGGTGCTACAGTGGTGCCTGAACGAATGATCATGCAATTACTTTCTTTGGGCCGAATCGACATTGTGGCCAATCGCCAGCAATACAAATACGATTACAAAATGTCTGATGAGCACAAAACCACACTTACGGCGGATGCTAAATGGAGTAACCCTGATGCTCCGATCATTCAAGATATCAAAACGTGGCAGGATCTAGTCGAGGATGACACTGGTGTACGTCCTGAGAATGCTATTTGCACACGGAAAACGTGGAATTACATTTTGAATAATAAAACTATTCGGTTGGACATGAATCCTGTAGGTGGTCAGAACATCATTATGACCGACTCCATGATGAAACAATACCTATTCAGCAAATTGGGGCTTACTGTAGCTGTATACAACAAGAAGTTCGCTTTACAAGATGGCACAACAGGACTCTTCTACCCTGATGATTACTTTACCCTTATCCCAGCTAACACATTGGGCAATACGTGGTATGGCACTACACCTGAGGAAGCCGATTTGATGAGTGGCGGTACGGACGCTCAGGTACAAATCGTCAATACAGGCGTGGCAGTAACAACATACAAAGAGCCGCATCCAGTAAACGTAAATACGATCGTATCTGAAATCGTAATGCCTTCGTTTGAACAAATGAATAACATCTTTATCGCTAAAGTTAACTAAGGGGAGACAATCGTCTCTCCTATTTATTTTGGGAGGAGTGAGTAGAGTGAAAGTGACTCTTATAAATAGTGCAAAGTATGGCGGTGAATTCCACATCAAAGGGCAGGAAATTGAGGTAGCTCCAAAGGATGTGCTAGGGTTGATCGCTGACAAAGTTATTAGCCCTGATACGGAAGTGCCTGAAGAACCCGTCGAAACGGATATCAACAAGATGAATCTAGCCCAGCTGAAGGATCACGCCGAACAAAACTCCATTGACCTAGCTGGCGCAACCAAAAAGGAAGACGTGCTCGCAGCCATTCTGAAAGCGGGTGAAGGAAATGGAACCGAACCGCAGGGAAGCACTGCTGACCAAGCTTAAAATCCTACTTGGCATCCCAGTTACTGATACGAGTAAGGATGTGCAACTTGGATTTTCCTTGGATTTCACCATTGACGGTATCAAAAACTACTGCAACATATCCGACATACCGGAGCAATTGGAAAACACGGTGCTGCTGATCGCAAAGGACTATTACCTTAACCAGTTTGTGGCTCCGGCTGCAGCTGGTGAAGGCGAGAAGAATGTTCAAAGCATCAAGCGCGGTGACGTGCAATTAACATTCTTTGCAGATGCTAAGCAGGGCGTTGAGGGTACGGCCTTTATTAAGGCGTATGGCGCGCAGCTTAACGCATTCCGAAGGTTGAGGTGGTAGGCATGCAATTAGGTAGCCCATCTATGGAACGCAGGCTGCTTGAAATGACCTATACGGGCGTTTGTCGAGTCGAAGGTCAGATAACCCGCAAAGACCCCGTAACAGGCGTAGAACGACCCACAAAGGGCATTATATTCGACAACCAGCCGTGTGCATTGTCTCAGGCATCCTTGCCAAGCGCGGCCCAAACGGACACGAACAATGATGTCGCATATGACGGTAAGCTGTTTATTGCGCCTGATATTGTTATCCCGTCCGGAAGCCGTATTTTTGTTACGCAGGACGGCATGAGCTATGAGTTTCAGCAATCGGGAGAGCCCTTCACATACCCAACCCATCAAGAGGTAAAAATGAAGCGGGTTGGTAAGGCATGAGTTTTGCTGAGTTCGATTTTAGCGAGTTCGAGCAGTTAGGGAAGAGCTTGCGGAAGATGCAAGCCGATTACCCGCGATTCGTCGAGGACTGCATAAGAGAACTTGCCAGCAGGCTACTAGCTAAGACGGTGGCACGTACTCCAGTAGATACGGGTATGCTCCGGCGAAATTGGCAGTTGGGGCCTGTGGAGCGTGTAGGGGGCGGCTATAGCATTGAGTTATTTAATCCCATTGAGTACGCGCCTTATGTGGAATATGGGCACCGCACACGGCTACACACGGGCTGGGTGGAAGGTAGATTCATGCTCACCATCTCTGAACGAGAGTTGGAGCGTGAGTTGCCTGCACTCATGGATCGCAAGCTGAAACGATTTATGGAAGACCACCTGAGGTGATGCAATGGAAGATGTTAAAAACGGAATATTGAAGTACCTGAGCACCTTTCGAACGGGTGCCCCAGTGTACGACGAGCGAATCGAGCAGGGTTTCAAGGAACCGTGCTTTTTTGTGTTGATTATTGATGGAGCACAGAACCGGGAATTTAATCGCCGGTACATGCGGACTGATAGTTTCGACATTCACTATTTCCCAGACCCAGACAACCCGGAGAAGCGCCGTGAATGCGAAACGGTTGCTGACCAACTGTACGAGGAATTGGAATATATCCAGTGGGAAGGCAGCCTGTACAGGGCGGTGGGGATGAAACACCAAATCGTCGATGATGTGCTGCATTTCTTCCTAGATGTGAATGTCCATTTAATGCGTCCAAAGGGGCCGGAAACAAAAATGAGGACTTTAAAACAGGAGGCTGGTATTCGTGGCTGATACTGATAACCAAGAAAACGAAACTGGGGCAACGCCTGCGGCAGCGCCTACAAAGAAAGAGACGGCAACGTCTGCAGATTCGGTAGAACCCCGTTTTGCCAAAGAGCAATTTCAAGAATCGCAGCAGTTCACACAGATCGAAAAAGATACACTGAACGTCCTACTTGATGATGGACAGAATTACACCATTAGTGAGGCCAGACGGATTCTCGCTGATTGGTTGAAGAAGGAGGTTGAATAATGGCCGGCACATGGGTTACACAGAACAAGGATTTACCCGGCGTTTATACAAACGTCGTTTCTGAGCCTAAACCACTAGGCACATTAAGTGATCGCGGTGTTGTCACTCTGCCGTTGACATTAAGCTGGGGGCCTGTGAAACAGATAATCACAATAGATGCTGGCGATGACATTTCAAAAGCTTTGGGATATGACATCACACACCCAAGCCTCCTGTTGGTTAAGGAGGCTCTTAAGCGCGCGAAAACGTTGTTGGTGTACCGCCTAAATCAAGGGACAAAGGCTACAGTCACAAGCGGCAATCTTGTCGCTACGGCGAAGTATGGAGGCGCGAGAGGGAATGATATTTCCATTGTGATTCAAGCTGACATTGATACGCCTTCTAGCTTCAACGTTCGGACTTTGGTCGAGGGCCGGGAAGTCAATTTGCAGAAAGTGACCAATATTGACGGGCTGGTAGCTAATGAATGGGTGAGCTTCAAGGCATCTGGCACAGATAAGACGTTGGCAGCTACAGCTGGGGCGCCGTTAACCGGTGGAGCGGATGGCACAACAACCAACGCCGATCATTCGGATTATATGGCAGCTATTGAGACTCAGGATTTCAACACCGTAGGCGTGCCTTATGACGACGCAACGCTTAAGCCTTTGTATACGACTTACGTTAGTCGCTTGCGCGATGACGAGGGCAAAAATGTACAGGTGGTACTACCGAATTACAGCGCAGCAGACAGCGAAGGAGTAATAAACGTCACGAACGGCGTTATTCTTTCAGACGGTACAGTGATTGACAAGGTTAAGGCAGTTGCCTGGGTCGCAGCTGCAACAGCTGCAGCAAATGTAAACGAATCCCTCACTTACGCTGACTACGATGACGCAGTAGATGTGGACGTTAGGTTCACCAAGCGAGAAGCGATTGCAGGTGTGCAAAGCGGTCAGTTCTTCTTCATCTTCGAGGGCGGTAAAGCTAAGGTACAAGAGGACATCAACACCTTTCGCAGTTTTACGCCTACCAAAAACAAATATTTTCGGAAAAATCGTGTTGTCCGCACGTTGGATGGCGTCAAGACTGATTTGCAAAGGGTGTTCGCAAGGTCGTACATCGGTAAAGTTGATAATAACGCCGATGGACGAAATATTGTAAAGAAAGAAGCTATCTCGTTGTTTGAACTCAATCAGCAGATAGGAGCTATTGAGGAGTTCAATCCACAAACAGACGTAACAATTGTACCAGGCACCGACAAAGATGCCATTTACGCTGAATACTATGTCAAGCCTGTTGATAGCATCGAAAAAATCTACCAGTTAGCGAGGGTGAGATAATATGACACAATGGTTGCAAGCAAAAGATACCATATCTGGTCAGCAGGGCCGTATGTATGCCACCATAAACGGCAATGTCGAGGAAATGGCCTATATTAAAAAATTCGAAGCTAAAATCGAAAAGAACAAAAAAGAAGTTAAGGTGTTAGGGTATCTGGGGGAGCAAAGTAAAGCTAATGGATGGAAAGGCACAGGGAATATGACCATCTATTATGTCACATCTTTATTCCGCCAGTTAATGCTGGACTACGTGACAACGGGCAAGGACACTTACTTCGACATTGTTGTAGTTAATGAAGATCCGACGTCATCTATTGGCAAACAAACCGTAACCCTTCGAAACGTCAATCTAAGTAGCACGATTATCGCTAAGGTTGACACGGACTCCGAACTTTTGGACGAGGAAGCAGACTTTACTTTCTCAGGGGTCGGCTTGCAGGATAGCTTCTCTAAACCTGTATTGGGTGGTAACTAAAATAATCTAAATTAAGGGGATATGAATAATGAGTGACTTGACTTTGTTTTATGCGGAAAATGTGGAATCGGAGATTACTGAGGAAATTGCTCTCTCTGAGCGTTTTAAGGATGCAGAAGGAAAGCCGTTATTGTGGAAGATTCGTAGCGTTTCAGAGAATGAGACGTCCATAATCCGAAAGGAATCCGCTAGAAAGGTAAAGGTGAAGGGTGTTTACCAGACTGAAACTGATTCTGACCTCTTTACAGCGAAATTGGTAGTAGCCGGAGTGGTTCATCCTAACCTTAAAGATGCTGGATTGCAAGCGTCTTATGGTGTTATGGGAGCGGATTCTCTTATTCGAAAAATGTTACTTGCCGGGGAATACACTACGCTCATCGAACGTATCCAGACGCTGAGCGGATTCGATCGAGATATGAACGAATTGGTTGATGAAGTAAAAAACTCATAAAGGAGAGCGATCCAGATGCAACCTTTGCATACTACGCTCTCCATGAACTTCACATTTTGCCACATGACCTTATGGCGATGAGCCAGCGAGAACGTGCTGCTATATATGCTATGATCTCTTATCGCATTGATAAGGAAAAGAAAAAATAATAGACTCATTACGCGATTTCATATACTATATTTGGTAACATTACACATATGAATAAAGTGAGGTCTGCTCAAATGTGGTTTATTATTGCGCTTGCTTTGATTGTAGGAATAACGGTTGCCATATCGCAATCGGTCAATTCTGCAAAGGCAAAAAAACAAATGTTGAACGAAGAAAATGCAATTGTGCTAAGTGAAATGTTTCATGTTGAGGGTTTGCCGATTGCTGAAAAATCAGCGTGCACCATTTTGCTTAAGCAGGATAGAATCCTTGTTAAAGCTGGTGGTGCAGAATTCAATGTTGCAATTAATCAGATTACGGCAGCTGAAGTAAAAACAGACGTGGAAATAGCCAATATTGTTAGTAGTAGTGCGGTAAAGGGTATCGCAGGAGGGCTACTATTTGGCCCCATCGGGTTGGTAGTAGGTTCTAGGGCTAAAAACAAAGAGAAGAAGACATACAACTATTATTTTATTCTGAATTATATCAATTCAGAAGGTAATCTATCATCTCTACTTTTTGACAGCGGCTCGAACCATTTTTCAGCCATGCAGATAAAAAATAAATTAGATCCCCTTTTACAAAATAATGGAGTACATCAAGTTAATTTATAGAGTAAGGCTGTTCATCGCGTATATTTTATACGTATGAGCAGCCTTTTTCTTTGGAGGAGGTGGGAAGATGGCTACAGTATCGGCTAGCCTTCAACTGTTTGATAACTTTTCGCAACGCCTAAACGTAGTTAATAGCGCCGTGCAAGCTACAACCAGACATATGGAAAGGTTACGAACAGCTACGAACGCACACATGAGGTTTGATATCCAAATTGCTAATGAGGCAATTTTAATGAATCAGGTCAGGCTCATCAGACAACGAATACAAAGCCAACTAAGGGTTATCCAAGCTCGTATACAAATTGAACTACCAGCGTCATTGCAAGCTATGTTTGGCAATCTTCAAATGCTTGTGTTGCGTCTTATTCGTGTTGTCCGGCAACTCAGAACCAGTAGCGGAGCGAACGCAGCAGAGTTACAAGCCGCTTTAGCGCGAATAGCGGACCTAGAACGCAAAATAGCCCAATTGCAAGAGCAAATAAACGGAAGCTTGAGAAGAGGCGAGGGAGCTTCATCTGGTTTGCTGGCTAACCTAAAAGGTATGGCAGCAGCCTACTTATCAATGCAAGGGCTTAAGGAATTGTTTAGCGCTACCGTGGGCGGTGCGATGGAACAACAGAAAATGCAAGATATGTTTGTTGCTCGTACAGGTCAGGAAGACGTGGGGAAGGCCATGTTTGAGCGGTTTAAGAAAAACGCATTAGCAGCTGGGCAGGATGTTAATGAATCACTTCAAGGAACACTGTCATTTTTCTCCGCTACTCAAAATGTTGATCAACTGGATAAGCTGAACAACCTTGCGCAGAGATTGAATGCCTTCGATAGTGCCGGTAATGGAATGGAAGGAGCTGCCTTCGCCCTTAAGGAAGCATTATCGGCCGATATTGTGTCCTTGGCTGAACGCTTCAATATGGGGAAATCCGATATCCGCGCATCTGGCATCGTGGACTTTGCCAAGAAGGGTGACATCGACGGTTTTATCAAAGGTTTTGACAAGTTATTGGAGTCTCAAAAGATGGGGCAAAAAGCGTTTGATACTATGCTGGCAAGTCCGGCCAAACAGTTAGAGATCATGAAGAACAATGTAAGATCCATGTTTGCTGATGCTGGGCGCGCGGCTACCAAGTCGCTTTTACCAATGATCCAGATGTTGAATAACGCATTCAAGCAAGGCAAATTCGATGCATTCTTTGCTAACCTGAGCAAAGGTTTAGATTGGGTAGTCCAAAATGCGATTAAAGCTTTTAATGCTATAGCTCAAGTATACGGCTTCATATCAAGCAATTGGCAAAACATTGCACCTATTGTCAAAGGGGTGGCAGCGGCGTTTATCGCTTGGAACCTTGCAATGAAGGCTGTAGCAGTTACCCAAGGGATTATAGCTTTTGCCACAGGAAGTAGTACGGCCATGATCTTTGCCCAAACGTTAGTTACTCGTGGGCTCTCTGCAGCATGGGCAACTTTAAACGCAACAATGAAAGCAAACGTGTTTATTGCCATCTTGACAGTGTTGGTTGCTCTAGTGACATGGATGTATGAAGTTTATACGACTAACGACATGGTAGCGGCGGCAATATTACTAAAGTGGAATGAGGTATTGAACTTTTTTGATCAAGTCCCAATCTTCTTTGTAAAAGTTGGCGTGGGTATTGCTCAAGCGTTTTTGGATGCGAAAGCTAGTGTCATGCAAACAATGCAAGACATGGCAAACGGTGTAATAAACAAAGTAAATGACATGATTAAGGCACTGAATAGCACAGGAATGACGGATATCGGTTTTGTCAGTCAAGTATCATTTTCCGCCGATTCCCAAAGAGCTACCGACGATTTCAGAGTGAAAAGTGCTGCTAAAATCGCTGCGATGGAATCTATGGCTGCTTCTAAAGCGAGAAAACGCCAAGATGATACCATGAATTATATCCGCCAACGGGATATGGATCGTCGGAAGCAAAAAGCCGCAGCTACGCCTAAGGCAGATAAACCTTTCGACTTCACAAAATGGAATGCTGCTGCTGATGCGGCTAAAAAAGCGAATGCTGGAAATGACAAAAAGAAAAACGTCGGCAAAGTAGATAAAGTCGGTAAGATCGAGGACAAGGTAGATATCTCAAGTGAAGACTTGAAAGTTATGAGAGACTTGGCAGAAATGAAGTCTATACAGAACTTCGTGACTCTTACGCCTACGGTACAGGTCAAAACAGGGGATATCAACAACGGCGCTGATGTGGATGCGATCATCAAAAAGATCGGTGACCATCTGGAAGAACAATTTGTCTCTACGGCACAGGGGGTGTACACATAACAATGGAACACGCCATATTACTAAGCTACAACAACGGGGAAGAAGCATTTCGCATTCCGGTCAATCCGCCGGAAATGAGTATTAAGGAAGCTGGTGACGGCTCCACATACAAAATTGTGGACGGGGGCGAGATTAACGCTATCCAGTCACGAAAGCTGACAGAAATATCGTTTGACAGTTTCTTTCCCGGTCAGGCGTACCCTTTTGTTAATGGGAACGAATTGCGGCCTATACCTGAATATATAGCTCTAATAGACAAGTGGATGGATACCAAGCGGCCCATCCGCTTTATTTATTCTGCGATAAGTTTTGAGCCGGGAGCACAAAAGAGTCCGCAAGAAATAGCCATAAACATGCCAGTCACAATAGAGGAATTCGAGTGGAAGCCAGTAGCGGGTACATCGGATATCGAGTACACAATATCATTCAAAAAGTACGTTTTTTACAACGCGGTACAGGCCAAGGTTAAAAAAACAACCAAGGCTGGCGTCAAAAAGACGACAACCTCTAAAGCGAAGGCCAAACGGCCTAACGAACGGGTTAAACCTAAAACCGTCAAATTCAAAGCAGGAGATACGCTTTGGATCATCGCTAAGAAGAACCTGGGAGACGGGTCTCGTTACAAGGAGATTCAAACGCTCAACAAAATTTCTAATGCTCAGGCCAAGCGATTAAAGGTCGGGCAAGTAATCAGACTGCCGGGGTGATGGCATGGATATTTTTATAGATAACCGGGACGGTAACGTATGGCAGGTGTCGGGTGAAGCGCTGGCAGGCAAAGAGAACGCGTCAGGACTTGTGTCTGAGCTTACGTGGAAAACAGAACGCACCGGAAGCCCGGGCAGCGTGGATATCACGTTGGTTAAAGATGGAGTCTATCAAAATAAAAAGTTCAAGGTGCAAAACGGGGATATCGTACGGATCACCAAGGGCAAGTACAAGATATTTTACGGCTATGTGTTCAGCGTCGAGCAATCCGAAAAGTCGGATATGAAGATCACGGCCTATGACCAAATCCGATACTTGAACGCAAACGATACCTACGTATTCAAGAACTTGACAGCCGGGGCCGTAATTAAGCGGATCGCAGAGGATTTTAAACTCAAGACAGGTATGATTGCCGACACGAGCTACAAGATCCCGGCTATGGTCGAGGACAACCAAAAGCTTTTAGACATCATCTATAAGGCTATCGACCAGACACTAATGTCTACCGGGACAATCTATGTATTCTACGACGACTTTGGTGCTCTGGCTCTTAAGCGGGCCGCTGACATGCTTGTATCTGTGAGTGTAGGTGATGGCAGTCTAATGACCGGATACGCTCTAAAAAAGAGCATAGATAGCGAGACGTACAATTACGTCAAGCTGGTGCAAGACAACAAAGAGAGTGGCAAGCGTGATGCCTACGTTTACCAGGACAGCAACAATATTAAAAAGTGGGGTAAGCTGCAGCTCTACGATAAAGTCGATGAAAAAATGAACGCGGCACAGATTAAACAAAAGGCACAAAATTTGCTCACCTTACATAACCGGGAGAGCAAAAGCTTGAGTATAGACGCTATGGGGGATTTAAGTATACGGGCGGGGTGTTATGTGCCTGTGTTTATTGATGATCTGAAAGTAAGCCAAGTTTACTTGGTAGATTCATGCACACATAAATTTTCGGGTTTAGAACATACCATGTCACTCGAATTGAAGGTGATTTAATGTACAAACAATTACAGAAAATGGCGTTGGAAACTATGAAAGCATCAAAGCCCAGCGAAGGTATGCTTGGACAGGTCACTGCTATTTCACCGCTTGAAATTACTGTAGATCAACGTTTGGTGTTGGACGAGGAATTTCTATTAATCACTGAGCGGGTAACACGTTATGAGGTTAGTCTTACACATAGCCATGTGTATAAAGACGAGACTCCTACTGAGACGGCAACAAAGACCACTCAAACCGCTTTGCCTGATGTGTTGGTGATCCGCGAAGGCCTTAAGGTAGGCGATGCCGTGCTATTACTACGAATGCAAGGCGGTCAACAGTTTGCTGTGCTGGATAAGTTGGTGACACCATGATACCAGAAGGCGGCAGCATCGTTGATGAAGAGATTGAAGAGGAAGAAATGCCCACCAAGACATATGCCTTAGACTTCACGAATGGACGCGCACGCGGCATTGTGGACGGTCTGGAGGCTATGCGGCAAGTGGTGTATAAGATACTTCAAACTCTACGCTACGAAAACCTAATATACTCCGATGATTACGGAGCTGAGATAGACCGGCTGCAAGGGCAGAGCCGGTTATTTGTGCAGACTGAATTAAAACGGTTGGTCCGTGAAGCGCTCCTGGCAGATGACCGGATTACGGATGTGCGAGATTTTCAATTCACTTTTAACGGCAGCGATGTTCTGGCCGAATTTGAAGTGATCACAACACAAGGTAACTTTAGAGACGAAACGGGGGTCGGAGGGATTGTATGAGGATCAAACAGAAGAAGTTATCTTAGAACGTCTGCTGGCCCGTATTCCAGATACCATGGATAAACGGGAAGGGAGCGTTATCTTCGATGCGCTGGCCCCGGCAGCGAACGAACTGGCTCAAATGTATGTGAATTTAGACATCGAGCGTAGCCTACGCTTTCCTGCGCCGGAGAATGGAGAGGAGCTAGATAAATCAGTAGCATGGTCTGGTATAGTTCGTAAGGAAGCAACTAATGCCCAGTGGCGCGGCAAGTTTTACAACAACCAAAACGAGCTTATGGATGTGCCAATTGGAAGTCGTTACTCTATAGAAGACTTAAACTATGTTGTCAAAAGTAAGTTGGGGGTTGGGCAATTTGCAGTTGAGTGTGAGACTGCTGGTGCAATAGGCAATAAATATTCAGGATCGCTATTGCCTATAGATTTTATAGACAAGTTAGCAAAAGCTGAACTGGTTGACTTATTGGTGTCTGGGGAAGATGTAGAGTCGGGCGAAGCCCTTTATGACCGTTACCAGGACAAAGTTACAAAGCCGATCACTAGCGCAAATAAAAACCAGTACGTTGTATGGGCTCGGGAAGTATCTGGGGTAGGTGATGCAAAAGTATTTCCGCTCTGGAATGGGAACGGCACAGTTAAGGTTGTAATTCTCAACAATGAGAAACGAACACCTTCACCTGCTGTTGTACAGGCTGTGCAGATGCATATAGACCCTACTCAGGATGGACATGGGGAAGGCGCTGCGCCCATTGGTCCGGTTGTCACGGTTGTTGGAGCTGGGGAAGTGCCTATAAACGTCAGCGTGCGGGTCCAATTGGCGAGGGATGCAACGACGGACGATGTCAAAGAGCAGTTGGAAGCCAGCATTGCAAAGTATCTGGAAGGCTTGGCATTTAACGAAACTGATACCTTAGTGCGGATCACCCGGATAGCTAATTTTATCTTGGACGTGCCGCCTGTGATCGACTATTTTGACCTAACCATTAACGGAGTGACCAGCAATATTCAGGTGCCTTTGGATTCGGTTGCCGTGCTCGGGACGGTTGATGTACATGTCTAAAAAGCTTATGTCCTACTTGCCGGATTACTATGAGGAAATCCAAGAATTCGTTGAGATAATGCAGACGGAAGATATCGAGTTCGACAAGCTCAATGCTGCAATGGTAGATACATTCCGCCAGTTTCACCCGGAGACGGCGACCTGGGGCATTAAGTATTGGGAAAAGGATCTAAAAATAGTCTCCATGCCATCGAAGCCGATCGAGCAACGCCGCAGCGTGGTTATCTCTAAGATGCGCGGCAGCGGCAAGGTGTCTGCGAGCATGATCAAAAATGTGGCAGATAGCTATGATCGCGGCGAGGTTGATGTTACTGTTTTTCCGTCTGAATACTATTTTGTGATCAGGTTTATCGGGACTCTAGGCATACCGCCAAACTTACAAGATTTGAAGGACGCCATAGAGGAAATAAAACCAGCACATTTAGAAGTACGATATAAATTTCGCTACCTTGTTATTGCTGAGATACACCATGTCATGAAGATAAATGGAATAAATAACACACCATTAAATAATTTTGCAGGAGGTGTACGGATTGGCTAGTAATACACCTAATTTGAGCTTATACATGAAGGACCCGGTAACAGACGGGAATGATTTTTTCGACGTTGAAACGATGATGAATGATAACTGGGAGAAGATAGACGGTTTTGCTGGTGTTATGGATGGGGTTAAAGAACGCTTTAACATTATATCCCGTCAGGACGTAACGCTGAACGCAGGCGTGCAGATCATCACCGCCATTAAGTCGGCTTTGTTTTCTTTGTCCGGCATAACCGGGCGAATGCTCGTAAATTTGCTCGGGCGTATGGGTGGTTGCGAAACGGTTGGTTCATGGTCCTCAAACGTGGCTATTGCAACGGATGCCACCAATAAAACCAGCGGCAGCAGCAGTTTTAAACTTACGGTAGGTAGTGTATCAGCCACAGCGTCGGCAAGCTTCCTGACTACGCCGGGGAAAAAATATGTAGCTGTTGCAGATGTGAAAAACGGCAACACCAGCAAGATAGCCATATCCATAAACGGGGTTGCTGGAGCTACAGGTAATGAGGTAACGTCAGCCTCTGCTTTTGCACCATCTGTTGTACGGTTCGCCGCGACGGACTTTTTTCATATCGTAACTGTAACTGGTACGGGAAATAGCGGCAACACGTTTAACATGGACAGTGTGCGCGTCTATGAGTTATCCGATACGGACTACGCAGCAGCGGCAAGCTATACGCCAGCTCAAGCGGCTGCTAAGTGGTCTTACGTGGATAGTGTAATGCCTGTACGTAATCCATATGTAATTCGGTATGGTGAGAACTTATTGCCATCATTTTATGAGTGGACAGTAACTACTAGCGGGATCGTCACCGTTCAAGGTCCGAATAAGGCGACAGCAGTAAGGACTACAGCGGATATCATTGCCCCGCTAAAAGTCGTCGTGCCTGTGCTGCCTAACACAACTTACACTATGTCAAGCATGGGCGATGGTCTACAATACATCGAAAGACGAGATTCAAACGACTCTGATCCGAGCGGTGAGGTTGCTACAGGTGTCGTGGTTGTGGGAGCTAAAACCTTTACAACGTCAGCCCAAACCAGCTTTTTGTCCGTGCGACTACGGTACGCATCCGTGGGTACATTCAACCACGAAAACCCTATGCTCAACATCGGCAGCACAGCCAAACCATTTAAACCGCGAGAGGATTCCATGCTGGCGCTGCAAACAGACCTGTACGCCGATCCAGTTACAGGAGCCAATGCGGATACAGTTTTCGAACGTGACGGGCAATACTTCAAGTCCAAACGATGGCAGGGGCTAATGCTTGATGGTAGTAGAGCATGGATACCTGGTGAAGGTGGTGCTACTAACGGAAACAGGCAAGTTAAAGTGACAGGGCTGGCGATTGGAGCGGTAGCAGGTAGCGGTATAGGCACAAAATATGATGGAAAACTACTACCGCAAGGAAGTACAGGCAGTTCAGCAGATACGAATGCCGTTACAGCAGCCGGAGAAATTTACTTCGGCATTCCAGTTGCAGACAGTGGATGGGCTGACGGATACCAACCAACGCAGGACGACATCAAAGCCTACTTTTACGGATACAAGGCGTATGATGCTAATACCATAACGCCAGCGCAAGCGCAGGCAGCGACAACAGCGACGTGGAATGGTACAGGCACTAAGTATTGGGTTCAGCGTGTGGGCGCGCCTAACTTCACGCAATCCGTACCGCAACAATCCTATGCAGGGTATACGCCGTATCAACTTGTATACCAGCTTGCAACGCCTACTGTGGAGCCTATCGTATCCGAGGGGCAACTATCCTTTGTGGAGGGTGACAATCAAG
>NZ_ASSB01000344.1:0-31911 GCF_000520755.1 Paenibacillus sp. 1-18 | reverse complement strand
GGAGCTTCCCGATTTAAATCGGGAAGCTCCGCCGTTTTGTTATTTCGTCATCGCAACATATACCGTTCACGTGCACTCATTTAGAAGCTACCGCTTTTTGAAACGACTTGATTTCATCAGAAAACAACTCATAGTAGAGTCCTCGATTTTCAATCAGCTTCTGATGAGTTCCTTCTTCTACAATCCGGCCCTTGTCCAGAACTAAGATTTTATCCGCATATAAAACAGATGTATAACGATGAGAAATATACATGCCTAACTTATCTTTAATAAAATTTTGAAATTGGCGAAATACTTGTTTTTCTGATTCCGGATCCAGAAATGAACTTGGTTCATCTAACACATACACGTCAGCATCTTTAAAAAGTGCTCTGGATATCGCTATTTTTTGCCATTGGCCACCGGAGAGTTGTATCCCTCCTTCAAAATTTCTTCCTAGCTGTTGCTCTAATTGATCTGGAAAATTCCGTATTATCCTATCTATCCCTGTATGCTGTGCTGCTTCCCATATCCTAACATCATGATCGAGGTGTTCCAGCTTGCCAAAACCTATATTTTCTCTTGCCGTAAATTCGAATTGAACAAAGTCTTGAAATATAACCCCTATTCTGTTAAATAGCATTTCTTTATTATAATTGCGGATTGAGATAGAATTAATTAAAATATCTCCTTTAAAATCTTCATATAATCCCGTTAAAAGCTTTATAACCGTTGTTTTTCCCGATCCATTTCTACCAACTAGAGCAAAAGATTCTCCGCGATTAATTTTAAAACTTACATCTTTGAGAGTCAGTTCCTTTTGATCCGGATAGGCAAATGAAACGTTTTTAAATTCTAAGCATTCTATTGTAGGATCAGTATGAATGCTTGATTCTTTTAACGTCATATTTGAATCCTCATCTTTATGCTGTCTATTAAAAAAAATAAATAATTCATCCAGGTACAGATTATGATCACACAATGAAATTAACCCTTGAGACACAGCATTAATATTTTGATTGGCCAATAAGACCGCTTGAACTAGTCCATAAATACTGCCCACAAGAAGCTGTTCTTTCCAGGTTATTAGTATAATAATAACCAAAGCAATGACTATAAATAATGTGCTTATAATTTGAAAAGACAAATATAAAATAATGCGTTTTTTCGCTAAATATTTATCTTCTTGATAGAAAATATTAAAAATTTCTTTGTACTTTACAATGAAGTAGTTACTGAGTTGATACAATTTTATTTCCTTAAATGAGTTTTCATTAGTCAACAAGTAATTAATATATCTGGATTTACGTTGCAAAGGAGCCCGCTTCTTCTTGGCTATATATTGAATTTGTGTAAACTTCAGTAAAGAATAAAAGGATGCCAACGGGGAAACAACAAGAATGAGTAAAATCCACCATCTGAACGCAATCAGGATGGCGATACTAGAAAATAGGGTCACTAATGAACTTAAAAGGTTAATTAACTCTTTGTAGATCTGAGTAGGTCTATCAATAGAGTCACTTTGTACTCTTTTTAGTTGATTGTGAACTTGCGGATTTTCAAAATCAGCGAGTTTAAATGTTGATGTTTTTAATATTATGGATGTTTGTAAATTATTACTTAATACAATTTGGAATAATTTTTCGGTATATTCAAGTAAACTGACAACGAGTAAGCTACATAACATCACGAGAATTAAAGGGAACACTGCACTTATTTGCAACGTATGTGATAACGATTTGGTCTCTATTTCAGAAACTAAGTACTGAATGGAAAGAAGATTCGCAATCGGGAGTAGCCCCTTTAGAAGATAACCAAAAATAATGAAAGTAAAATATTTTTTATCCGTTCTCCATAATAATTTAGTTAACTCCGGCCAGTATTGAAATGAATGGAGTATGGATTTGACATTAAGATGTTCCGCTCTATGTTCCATACATTTCGTCCCTTCCTTTTACTATTCTCATTAAGAAACAGCCTTAATCGACTTGGCGTGTGTATACTTTCCCAGGATTCATTCTGCGGACCTCAAGGACAATGCCATATTTCAGACGCTTAAAATCATCCAATTGCTTCTCCGACAATTTGGTTGGTTGGGGCAGGATATAATCGACCCATTTACTCGCCCAATCCATCCCAAAGTTAAACTCTAGAAGCTTATTGGAATAGATATTAATTTGCAGTTTATTATGATTTTGTAGTATTACTTTCGGTTCGAACGAGGACATGGAGTGCATCCGAGTGATCTCCAAGGTATAGCGCACCGGATTTGCACCTCGTTCCCTAGCAACTTGATACAGTGCTTCAAAAAGGGTGGCAAATTGCTCTGCCTGATACGAATCAATCCCCTTGTACTCCACTTGAGTTTGTCCCACTCTTATCGTTTGAAACGGTGTCGTTCGAACTTGCTCGTTATATATCCCCTCATATCCCCACACACTAAGTAGTAGGCAACAGGCGAAAACTGTGCTGATCCAAGGGACCATTGACTTTTTGCCGCCTCCACGCCGATTGGAGAATAACGTTCCCATTCCGTAGAACATCAGACTAAAAGCGAACAGAGCGATGACATTCCGCCAATTAATCATATAGGGATTGAATCTGTTCACAATGGGAGAAATATAACGTAACTTTTCACTATAAGTCCAGGGCATTAAGCCTATCCGCAGATAAAAAGCAATGAGAACAGCCAAAGCCCACCCATTATGATTCACTGTTTGTCCCATCAAGAGACCGGACATGATCGCAAAGATGCCGGAAGAAAATACAATAATAACCAAATTCCACAATGGGGCATCCATGAACATCCTCCATAAAAGTCCCATCATCATCAGAAAAAGAGGGAATGAAAGGAGTAAGGAAACATAAAACTGGTAAGAAATCAGACGATAAGTAGGCAGAACGGAGATCGACAGATATTGCTCGGTATGATTTCGTTTATGTAAACTGGTAATCTGCAAAGAGAAGAAAGCAACAAACAGCAAATTGATAATATAATTGGTTGTTAGCCCCGCATTCATAAATAAATTAAATAATATGACCACACTCAAGGAAACGAGAAAGGTTATCGCTTGTTCCTTTCGAAGTAAAAGCTGCAGCCAGAAGCGAACTATTTTTACACTCATCATGACACCCTCGCCATCCACACATGATTACTGACTCGCATCAATACCCATGCGATTAGAAACAGGAACAATCGTCCGAAAGCAAACGACCATGTGAAAAAGTTTGACGTAATCCAATCGGGATTGAACCAGATGGATATGTAAGGAACATTAAAATTCATACTGCTAAAAAGGTAGACAATCATTATGATTGTCACATATATTTGTTTGCGCAATAGTAAGCTCAATATGACGGTGACTTGAACCGAGAAAGCTATTGTTGCTATGCCTGCCGCTGTTAACGGAAGCAGTATCATCACCTGAGCCCTACCATTCAGCCACTGAATCACGCAAATGAGAGCTAAAGAGATGAACTGAATGAGGCAAATTACTCCCCACAACACACAACTCTTACAGTGAAAATATCTGTCTGTTTGATACAGTTTGGGCACAATGACAGAGGATATCATTTTTTGCTTTTCGTCATCATAAAGAAAGGAGTATATCAACGGTAAGAGTAGTATAGTAAAAAACATCTGAATATGAAGCAGGAATATCCATTGTTCTGTGTCTGTATTGCCACTAGTTAGATGTATAATTAAGGGGGTGAAAAAACAAGAAAATCCTATCATCAGGATAAGTAATACACTTTTCTTCATAAGCAAAATTTCAAATCGTATTAAAGCTTTGGTTTTTTGTCGCATCCTATTGACTCTCCTTCCTCGGAAATGTGCAGGTATGCATCCTCAAGGTTAGCCGTTTCGGGTACGACTTCTGTGCAACAATCCGGCGGACGATCACACAAGAGGCGAGCCTGAAGCCTTCCGTCTTTCCTCACAACAGACACAATGCGAGCCTGCTGACTCAATTGTTCTAGCTGACGCTTATCGACATCGGCTAACCACACTTTACCTTCAAGAGTTCGAATCATATCGTCTATAAGCCCTTGGTACAAGCAACGTCCTTCCCTTAAAATAAGCAGTTTTTCACATGTGCTTGAAATATCAGGAACAATATGAGTGGATAACAATACAATACAGTCTTCTCCGTAGCTTTGGAGCAGATTGCGAAAAGCAATCCGCTCTTTAGGGTCCAGTCCTACTGTCGGTTCATCAACAATTAGCAGCTTGGGCTGTCCCAGCATAGCTTGGGCAATACCAAACCGCTGTTTCATACCTCCGGATAGTTGCTTCACTTTTTTATGGGCATGATGGGTAAGGCCCACCTCCATTAATCGGAGGGACACTTCCTTCTGAATATGACGCTCCCCTTGAATGCCTTTTAAAGTAGCAATATAGTTCATGGACTCCATAATTGTCACATTCGGAAAAAAATCAAAGTGCTGGGGCAGGTAACCCAGTAAAGAGCGAATAGCATCGGGTTCCTTTCTTAAGGAGTGTCCGAATATGTCAACCTCTCCTTCGTCAAATGAAAGCAGTGTGGCAAGAATTTTCATTAACGTAGTCTTACCTGCTCCATTATCTCCCAGTAGTCCGAATATGCCGCTATCAATGTGAAAATGGAGTTTATTAAGCACTTGGTGAGAACCGTATGACTTACATAAGCCTTGCACATCAATTGCCAATTGAGACATCCTCCAGTATTGGTTTTTGCTGCCGCTTGGCAGGGAACAAGTTTCTCTTGTCTTCTTCAGTCAATCGTAAGTATAGTTTTAGGCAATCCATTATTTCGCTTCGTATAAAGTTACAATATTTATCAACCGGTTTATTTATTGAACCACTAAACACTAGATTTTCTTGAGGACATCCGCCACCGCATAAATTTTTAGCCCAACAATCTGCACATGTTGTTCTCATCTCTAAACGAAGCTCGCTAAGAGTGTCACTCTTCTTCTTTGCATTTAACCCATCTTTTACATTTCCTAAAGAATAATTTTTTTCTTTAACGAACCGTTGACAAGGGTATAGGTTTCCGTGTACATCAACGGCCAGCATATGTGAGACCGCTCCACAAAAATAATGTCGCGTGGAAGAAGAATGAATCATTCTCAAGTACTTTAAAATATTGGATATTTGACGAGCATCTCGATATTGTTTAGCTTGAATCAAGGATTCAAAATAACCAACCAGTTTGGTGAATTCTGAAGCATATTTTTCAAAATCTTCTTCATTAAGCATCTCAACTGCGGGATACATCGCAACATTATGAATACCAATCTCCATTAAATGAGTGAATGTATGTGTTATATTTAGTTGCACGGGTGAAACGGTGGCTCTTGCAGTAAGGCCCCCTTTTTCTCTTAGATTTTTCGTCTTTTTTAGAATAGTATCGTAGGTTCCTTTTCTGTTCTGAAAATATCGATTGTAGTCGTGTGTTTCTCGATCACCATCCAGACTAATTTGAGTGGAAACATGATGATCCAGCAAAAAAATTTCGATTTCTTTGGATATTAAGGTACCGTTCGTTGTCATGCTATATGTAACCTTTTTATTTGAGCTTTTTTGTTTGGTTTTAGTATAGGCCACGATTTCTTTAATAACTTTAAAGTTCAGAAGCGGCTCTCCCCCGAAAAAGCAAATGTTTAATTCTTCTTCTTCACCGGACTGATCAAACAAATAGTCTACGGCTCTTAATGCTGTCTCCGTGTCCATTCTTCCTTTATCGTTATATTCCCCGTCTCCACCATAACAGTATGAGCATCTCAAGTTGCATTCTTGTACCAGCATAAGAATTATAGAAGATATGCTCAATTTTTCATCAGTATAGTTATGAAAAACCTCATTAGTTGACGAATCATCAAACTGTATAACGGATGCTGTCTCCAAGTTAGTTAACAACGAATCTACATCTTCCTTAGTAGAACGATGATTAAGAAGCTCGTATATCTCCTCTACTTTTTTTCCTTCACTACGACATATCTCGAGTACTGTATCATCAATCTGAAAGAGGCCATTTGTTTCCACAATGTACAAATATAAATTATCTTTTTCTTCTATAACTTTGATGGGATTTGCTCTTAATGGGCCATTAAACATCTTTGATCGTCCTTTCATAATTGAGATACAAACAGGAGAAGTCCAAGAAATTAATTCCCGGACCTCCTGTTTAATTAATCCGTGTCTCATTGTTTCTCAGATTGCGCGGCGCATGTAACATCAATAAGTATCTCTTGTAATATAAGCCATATGACTTTCGCTTCAACAAAACCAATCGGACCCATCACATGTTATACAACAATCTTCTGCATTTCATGTAATTTTTTTGTTTTTTACAGGATATTAGATAGCATGAGCAACTTTAATGACCATCATTATCTATACGAAAACAAACACCTCCACCTTCCATGGTGCAAATCCAATCTTCGGTGTCACAACTAGTACAAGCATCTCTTCTATCACAGATATAACATTCAGACATAGGAGAAATACCACCTTGAGCAGCTTGGTTCATAGGTTCAAACATCCGAGTCACCTCCTTATTATCTGTATTATTTGTTACTAGTTTATTATAGTAATTCTTTTTTTTTGGTTTAAATGCTTTTTTGAAGTTAATTGTATCAATTTTGTTAACGCTTTATTTTTGAAGTATTTGTAAGTACATATAATAAAATGTATGCGCCTAGTTGCTCTTCAAAAATAAAACTTTAATATTGGTGGTGACTGATTTGAGAGCGTAAAATATTATGTGTAAATAGAAACAGGAAGACCTTTTCTAGTAGAATGAAGTTACCACACACCATTCACAGAAAAGAGGTCTTCCCTATGAATCATTTTACAACAGATTTAGTCCAAGCTCTAGTCACCAAACAGGATGTTACTCCGGTTTTCCGTGATCACTTGGAAAAAGCCATGAACCACCTGCTTCAAACCGAGTTAATGGCCTTTCTGGATTACGAAAAGTACGATCGTGCCGGAGTCAATTCAGGGAATTCTCGCAATGGAGCATACTCCCGTACGATTCATACCGAATACGGGGATCTGTGTCTTAGCATCCCAAGGGATCGTAACGGTGAGTTTAAACAGCAGACCGTGGCTCCTTATAAGCGTTCCAATGACACCCTGGAATCCTTTGTCATCCATATGTTCCAAAAGGGCGTCACGATGACTGAGATTTCAGACCTGCTCGAAAAAATGTACGGCTATCACTACACGCCACAGACGGTGTCGAACATGACAAGGGGGATGGTGGAGCATGTGGATGCCTTTGCGAAGCGCACGCTAGCTCCGCGCTACGTGTGCGTCTATGTCGATGCCACCTATATTGCCGTGAAGCGGGACACCGTATCCAAGGAAGCTGTGTATATTGCCGTGGGCATTCGTGAAGATGGCTCCAAGGAAGTCTTGACCTATACCGTAGCACCTACAGAGTCCGCCTACATTTGGAATGAGCTGTTACAGGACGTGAAAGCACGAGGAGCCGAAGAAATATTACTGTTCATCTCGGACGGTCTGACTGGCGTGGAATCCGCCATTAAGCAGGTTTTTCCCCAGGCTAAATACCAAGTCTGCCTCGTACACGTTGCCCGTAATATCGCTCATAAAGTACGGGTGTCTGATCGTGCGAGCATCTGTGAGGACTTCAAAACGGTGTATCGGGCAGAGGATGAAGCAGCGGGTAGAGCTGCCCTGGAGACCTTTTGCGACAAGTGGAAGTCCTCTTACCCCAAGGTGGTTAAGTCATTACGCGACAATCCCAACCTCTTTACGTTCTATAGCTTTCCCAAGCCCATTTGGAGAAGCATTTACTCCAGCAATCTCATTGAATCGTTGAACAAACAAATCAAAAAATACACCAAGCGCAAGGAACAATTCCCTCATGAGGAGGCCTTGGAGAAGTTTCTGGTTTCACAGTTTGAGAGCTACAACCAACGCTTCGCTACTCGTTGCCATATCGGCTTCGATCAGGCTCGTGCTGAACTCCAGGCCATGTTCACCACCACAGATTAATACCACCTTCTACGGGAAAGGTTATGTTCATTTACACAAACTTCTTGACGCTCCCGGCAGAAAACGGGTCAGGAAAGACAACAGTAATAAAACTTTTAACGGGATTATATGAAGATTTTAAAGGAGATATTTTAATCAATTCTATCTCGATTCGAAATTATCATAAAGAATTACTTTATAAAAAAATAGGTGTTATATTTCAAGATTTTGTTCAATTTGATTTTTCAGTAAGAGAAAATATAGGTTTTGGCAGTATAGATCATCTTGAATTTGATACTAGGATATGGAAATCGGCACAGTATACAGGAGTAGATAAGGTAATACGAGATCTGCCTAATCAATTAGAACAACAGCTAGGAAGAAACTTTGAAGGGGGTATACAGCTTTCAGGAGGGCAGTGGCAAAAGATAGCTATATCCAGAGCGCTCTTCAAAGATGCTGACGTTTACGTATTAGATGAGCCTAGTTCATTTCTTGATCCAGAATCAGAAAAACAAGTATTTCGCCAATTTCAAAATTTTGTTATTGATAGGCTTTGCCTCTACATTTCTCATCGTTATACCTCTGTTCTATATGCAGGTAAAATTTTAGTTCTGGATAAGGGTCAGATTATAGAAGAAGGAACTCACCAAGAACTAATTGAAAGTCGAGGGCTTTACTATGATTTATTTTCTGATGAAATTAATACATTCCAGGAAGCGCTAGTTACTAATGATACACGCTAACTGTATATAGAGATTCCGGCAAACAGTTAGATTGCGAACAAACGTTTTTTTACCTTATGAGAAGGAGACTATGTAGAGTATCTTGTGAATACAAATCATAGCCACAATACAAACAACGGAGCTTCTCTTTGAAAGAGAGGCTCCGCTTTTTTGGCTTCACATGGACATATTTATATATGAGTCAGGCAATATTGATGAGATAACGTCCGAATTTTTCTTTTCAATCTGTAGATGCGGGTCGTTGTAGCCGTAACGGAGATATTATATTTGATAGCAAGGAAGGGCACAGGTATATGTTGACAAAAGTAGTCTTGATAGAGCATATATTCATTTTTTGAAAGCTGCGTCAGTATGTTAACGATAACCGTATCCACATCTCCCAGCCTTCGATTCTCCCACTCCTCTTCCACCGAATTTGAAAACCTGTATATCTGTTCGTATTGAAGCGCAGCTTCATGCTTTTTTTGTGTATAGTAGCTCCTGAATGATTTACATACAAGATTCTTAGCCGTAAGGTACAACCAACCTTTGACATTGGGGTGCTGTTTTAGCTTGACCAGTTGCTGTCTTGCTGCGACAAAAGTATCCTGCGTACATTCTTCCGCCATAAATTTGAAGCAGGACTGATTCTTGATCAAATGCAGGCAAAAACGATAGACTTCACCTAGATAAAGCTCACAAATCTTCCTGTAAAAGCATCTAGAACTTCTGCGACATTGATCCTCTTCACAGCAGTCGATAACCATCTTGGTTGGCATGTTCAAGCCCCCTTTGGACGGATAAAAAGGATAAAAGAGATTAATATATCCCAATCATATACATTAATTCCAATTTAGAAGGATGACATAAATCATACTTTAATCTCGTTAATATGGAATTACTAGAACAGTTAGGAGATTTTTTAAGGTGATTTTGATGCAGAGACGGAATTAGTAAATAGGAGGGGAGGATGCATGAGCTGGAAGGGGGGAAAGGATGAAAGAATCAATCGTATACAAACGGTTGGCGGCAACATTTAGACCTCATCTGAAAACGGTGGCTATCATTTTGGCATGTTTAATCGTATCAGCGGGCTTGAATATATTATTGCCTTTGACAAGCAAAATGATTGTGGACCAGGGTCTCCTGAAAGGGAATATGCAGGCTGTAATCCTGTACACTTCTGCTGCGTTTTTAATCGTTTGCTTGGACAAGCTGCTGAACGTGTGTAAAGAAAACTTTCGTGCAGGCTTAAGCGCACAGGTTACCTTCTCTTTATTTGAAAAGGGGTATCTGCATCTGACAAGAATCCGAATGAGCTATTTTAACCGAACCAATGAAGCTGAACTGCTAAACCAAATTAGTACAGATGTAGGCAATGTATCGAGGATCACGGATAGCGGAATATTTTTTATCATTATGCAGGCGTTCAGCATGATTGGTGGTTTATGCGGATTGCTGCTCATTAACTGGAAGATGACTGTAATTGTGCTGTGCTTTTTGCCCATCAAATATGTCGTTGTGAAGTATTTTGTGAAGCGCAGAAAAAGACTGGTGGGGGATTTAATTGAAGGCAGTAGTGACTTTGCCCAGTGGTTTGGGGAATCTATCGGAGGCATGAAGGAACAGCGAATGTTTGGTCTTATTCCACATAGGCACCAGCAGTTCTCATCCAGGCAGCGTCGAATTGTAGATTCGGAACGGAAGTTATCACTTCTGGACGCGTGGAATATCGCTTCGGAATCAATTTTAGTTCAACTCCTCATGATGCTTCTGTATGTTGTTGGAGCTAATCTTATTTTTCGTTTACAGCTCAGTGTAGGCGGTATTTTTGCCTTTGTTTCTTACAGTGCCTATGTTACCACACCTGTTTTCGCTATTTTAAATATTGGTTACATTCTGGCTGAAGTGGTTCCTTCCTCCATTCGATATTATCAGTTTTTGGATTGGGCGGAGGAAGAGACATCTAATTCGGTCACTCCAGCGTCTTTCCTTTCAGAGCCGCCCCTCGAAAATCATATTGCATTTCATAATGTTTCTTTTTCTTATGCCAAGGATGAACCCGTCCTGTCCCGCTTGAATTTTAGGATTGCCCGGGGGGAAAAGGTAGCGATCATCGGGGCAAATGGAGCAGGGAAGTCTACGCTGCTGGATTTGATGATGAGATTCACCCAGCCTGATCAGGGGATGATCACTTATGACGGCATTGACATTCAAAGCTACGAAATAGATGAGTACCGAAATCAAATAGCCTTGGTCAGTCAGCAGGTATATTTATTTGATACTACTATTTTTGGCAATATCCGCTTGGGCGCAGAAGTCACGAATGATGAAATAGAGGCTATTATCGCGGAGGTTGGTTTGGAAGAATTGGTTCAGAGCTTGGAAGATGATTTCCCAATAGGCTCGAATGGCTCCAGGTTGTCGGGTGGTCAAAGACAGAAAATTGCCATGGCTCGGGCCTTGGTCAGGGAAGCGCCATTGTTTATTTTTGATGAGGTGACCTCCAATTTGGATACGGCAGCCAGGCTAAATGTCCAGCAATTGTTGAAGACCCGTTTACGTGACAAGACCGTAATGATCGTTACACATCGGAGCGAGGTATTAGCACATGTCGATAAAGTCATTTTGCTGGAGAAAGGCGAGCCTGCTCAAATAGGGTCACATTCCTATTTTATGAACGGTCATGCCGGTTACAGAGAATGGGTATTCGAGCATGAAGAGGCTGCAATAAAATGATGAAAAAAACAAACGCTTTCATAGTGTGATTTAACACCATGCAAGGAATTAGTATAGGTGAACACCCTTTTACATCATATTATGAATGGGAGGAGTAGTTTAACATGCGTAAGCTTGTGAAAAGAAGTGCAAATGTAGGCGACACGATTGAGGCATTTGGCTGTGGTTGTTCCTGTTATTGTCCTTGCTCCTGTTATTGCGCAGGCAGTCTGACTCGAAGCTCCAATACTCAGCGAGAAAGTGACGGCTCTTATCGCAGAGATAATGGAACTGGAATTGGCAATTATTAAGCTTGTATCTGTATGGAGGGGCCTGGGAATTCCAGGCTCTTCTGTCCACATCAAAACAGAGTAGGTGTGAATTGTGAACATTTGCCAACCCTTTATATACACATTTCAGACGAGACTCCACCATTATGTATATGATGTCAATACCAACTTGATCCTGCGGATTAAAGAGGAGGCTTATCATTTTCTGAATTCGCATTCCAGCTTCGACCTGGATCAGATGGAGGCTGCACCGGAATTGCAGCAGTATATCCGTGATTTGTTGGATAACGGATTTTTATCTTCACAGCGTCCGCAGATTGTGATTCATCCCAAGACGAAGCATTTGGAGCATATGCTGCAGCATCAGCTTAAGACCCTCACCTTGCAGGTAACTCAAAATTGCAATCTTAGATGTTCTTATTGCGTGTATTCAGGAGGATATGAAAATCGAGGTCATACCAGTCTGATGATGGATTTTGAGACAGCACGCAAGTGTATTGATTTTGTCATTGATCGGTCAGTAGACAGTGACCGTTTGGATTTTGGGTTTTATGGGGGAGAGCCGCTCATTAATTTTCCGTTGATCAAGCAATGTGTGGAATATATCAAGGAGCAGGTAGTGTATAGAGATGTAGGCTTTCATTTGACGACTAATGGTACGTTGCTTAATGACGATATTTTAGCCTTTCTGGATGAACATCGTTTTGTGCTTACCATCAGTCTGGACGGAGATCAGGAGAATCATGACAGAAACAGACGGTTTGCTGTTAACGGGCGGGGCTCCTTCGATACGATCATTGCCAATGTGGACAAAATTAAAAGGAATTACCCGGCCCTTTTTGAATGGATTAATTTTAATGTGGTGCTGGATACCCGCAATGATTTTGGTTGTATCAATGATTTTTATACGAATTATGAAACATTCGAAAGTCTGTACAGTGTAAGGTCGTCCTACATTAACGATGCTTATGTGAAGGATGAAATTTTATACAGGAATGCATTTATTGAGCAGAGAGGCTATGAGGTTTTTAAAATGATGCTCTCCAAGTTTGGAAGAGTGGATGAAAGTCATGTCTCCAAGCTGATTAAGGACTATTATATTCAGTTATATTTCCGAATGTTTCATTATAGAAAGCCTTCTGCGGGGATGCCGATAGAAGCACATCATGGCGGACCCTGTGTGCCTGGTGTTCAGCGTTTGTTTGCAGATGTACATGGAAATCTGTTTCCATGTGAACGGGTGAGTGAGCAGTCGGAGGTGGTACAGATTGGAAAGGTGGACACTGGCTTTGAGGTGGATAAAATCAGCCGAATTTTAAATGTAGGGACCATCACGGAGGATGCATGTAAAAACTGCTGGAATTTTCGTTTTTGTACGCTATGTGTTGCTGTAGCAGATGATTTGCATACCTTGTCCAAAGAAAAGAAGATGAGCCACTGCTCCGTCGTTAAAAACGATATCAGACATACTTTGCTTGATTTTTGCATGATGAATGAGCTGGGATATGATTTCTCTGAGGATACGATCCTTGACTTTGAAAAAGCATGAGGGGTGTCTCCATGACGAATAAATTAATCATTTTTCCGTTTGATTATGAAACGATAGCCCTGGTTAGGAATTTGAACTTATTAGGAAGTTATGGGGAAGTTGTACTTATTTCTTTTCAAGGATCGGGTATGATCGGGAAAGATGCCTGTGTAGCGGACAAGGGTGAAGCAACAGGATTCATAGTGAAGCCGGAGTCTTGTCTGGGGCAAGAAATAGAGCACTGTGATGCCATATTACTGGTACAATCCAATTTCAAGCTGGATATCGCAGAGGTTTATCTGCCGGTGATCATGAAGGCTGGACAACTTGGCAAAAAAGTCATGTGCAATTTTACTTTGCCAGACCCGTGTATGGAGTTCATCCAGTCCTGTGAGGATCATGATCACAAGCTGATTTTAAAAAATACATTTGATGTACGCACGGAACATATTTCGCCGCCAGATCCAAGCTCCGCTATCCATGATTTTTTTACACCCGTTTTGTTTGTACTAGGTCTGAACGAGCGAACCCACAAGCTTAATTTGCAGCTTAACATTCGGCAGAAGCTTGAAGCGCAAGGATATCGGGTATCGCAAATCACATCTAATGGATGCGGAGAGCTGATAGACGCACATTCATTTCCACAGTTTATGTTTGAGGGCGGTATGACCGAAGCGCAGAAGATTATCATGTTTAATCGCTATTTGAAAAAAATAGAGCAGAGCGAAAAACCTGACCTGATACTCGTAGGTATCCCTGGCGGGATTGTCCCCTTTAATAATACGTTCACGAATTATTTTGGAGTAACTTCATTTTTGGTATCCCGTGCTGTCAGACCGGACGGTCTAATCTGTTGTCTCCATTACGATAGCTACAATTTAAAATATTTGGAGCATGTGCAACAGTATATGGAAAACCGTTTTTCCTCTTCACTGTTGGGATACGCCTTGTGTAATAATGTATTCGATAGTTACTCTTCTTCCACGGTGAACATGCAATATGCTTCTGTTGATAATCGTTTCGTGGAAGAGAAAAAACAAGAGTTTTCTAATTATTCTGTGCCAATACTCAATCCGTCTAACGATGAAGATATGAGCAAGCTGGCGAACGATATTTTACATTATTTTTCGGTTGAGCATCATGTAGTTCAGTTGTAATGGAGGGGAGAACATGAACTTTACTCAGGATGTAACAGGAGCAGGAGTAAAACTGGAAAATATATTTTGGAAGCTTTTTAACATAAAGGTGGGGGAGATCAATAAAGAGGCTACTTTACTGGGTCCCGATATGAAGTTGTTTCCCAGAGATCTGGTGTATCTATTATTTGAGGTCGAACAAAGCTTCGCTATCCGAATTCCGGAAGAGCGTATATTGGGAGGGGGGTTGCTTACATATAACAGCTTGTATGAGACGATAAAGAGTTGCTTAACAGTGGAAAAGGAATGAAGGATTTGTGAAAATGATGATAAAACATACAAAAACATACAAAAAAATCCGATATACCTCTAGAATCACTTATTAGAAGAGAATTGGAGGTTTTAGGATGAATGTATCGTTTACATCATCTCACCAATCGCCGTTCCGCACCACAGATAACAACCGACTTGAACAACGGCACCCCGTTTCCGCTCAGGCTGAAAGAAAGGGTATAGGCAAGCCGCAAAACAAGATTATTCAACAATTGACAGAGCAAAAGCAAAATTTGATGGAGAGGCGTTCGGACTATGTAAGTAATGCTCTCAAGCGTGGTCTCGGTCCTGAGGCTGTAAAGGCTGAAATGGAGGAGATAGATAAGCAGATTCAGCAAATTGACGAGAACATTCAAAAGCAGACACTGGAAGAACAAAAAAAAGCTTTAGGCATGGATGAGGAAAGCAAAAAGGAGGCTCAGACAGGTCAACAGGAACAATATACGCCCAAGACTGCAGAGGAGCAGAGGCAAGGTCAGATCACCTATACAATGCATAGTATTGTATCTGCAAACAATGAGCTGAAGAATGCCAAAGTAACCAAAATGGCACAAATCACATTGGCAAGCGAGGCTAAGGGCTGGGAAAGCACGAACTCTGCAAAATCAGCGGCTTTGCGTGAGAAGGCAGAAGGACTTGATGGAAATATCATGAAAATCGCTGCGAAAATTAATGAGCGTATCAGTGAAGCAGTGAACAACGAGCCGACAATTACAGATCGGGATAAACCAAAGGATGAGAAGGAAGCAAATACAGAGGCTGACAGGGTGTGGACTGAACAAGAGCTTCATGCCTATCTGGACTCAGCTAAAGATGGGGCGAAGACTGCAGGTACGAAGGTAAATATTGTAGTTTAATCCGGCTATTATGTGTATGGTTTGCTGAATTAGGAGGGTGCTTTCAGACAAACGCTATCGTTCGCAGAAGCACCCTTTGCTTACTCTAACCAGAACGAATAGAGCCGTGAGATTCATTCGCGATCCGAAGGGACAGGGGGAGAAAAAATGAATGCCAAGATCCATGTAGCCATTATTGACGACGGGGTTAATACTGGCTTTTTAAACACCCGTTTATTATATAACGTCGAGATAGCTCATGAAGGCGTAGAAGATGGACGTATCCTAAATCACGGCACGCTATGTGCGGCTATTGTACAAGCGTATTTTCCAGATGCGGTCATCAGCAGTGTGAAAATAATGAACCATAGAAAAGGAAATGCAGTGCAGCTATGTGCCGCGTTGGATTGGTGTGTACGGCACGGTGTGCAGGTAGCTAATATCAGCCTGGGAAGTATAAATTATCGCGATCGAGGCATGCTGCGGGAAGCTGTAAATGATGCAGCTATGGCGGGATTAATTATGGTATGTGCTGCACAAAATGGAGGACTTCTTACTTATCCGGCCTCTTTTGCTAATGTGATTGGAGTACGCTGCGATCGTAGCGGCATACTCGCAGCAGGCCAATATACATATAATGCTGATACAGCATTCTCAAGCGGTATTGAATTTACCGCTTTTGCCAGACACGAGCTGGTGGGTGCAACTGGAGAGGTTGTACAATGTCCCAACAGCAACAGCTATGCCACTCCATTCGTTACAGCACAGGTGTGCAGATTCTTGCAGCAGTCCAAGCGTATTCCTTCCATAGAAAAGCTAAAACATAGTTTACTTAAGAAAAGTTACCGCCAGAATAGTTATCACCCAATACAGGATACGGTATTACCTGTAATGCACTACAAGCATCCGGATTGGATACGAAGCGCATATGTGTTTAAACAGGACTCCGTAGTTGAATCGGCGGCGCCTTATTATTTTCAGACTCCATATGAAGCTCAACTACCTTATGCTAAAGTTGCTGCGGTCATTGAACAAGCAATCCTGCGAGAGCAAGAACCACAGAATGCAACGAATAAAGCTGGAGAAAGGATAGATGACCTGACAGATACGATGGTCTTGCTAGGGGAAATGGAGCCGGTAGATTTGCAGGAAGTGGAGCAATTGGCTATACGTTATGGAAAACATGTCGTCCATATCTCTAAAAAACAACGTCACATCCCCATGCTGAATTTTTCATCTCGCCATTTGCGCTGGTGGCAGCAAGAGGAGCGTTTCTTTATGAGACAGGAGGAGACTATTGCAATCGAGGATTCTCACATTCCGCTTATTTGTATTTATTATAACAAGGACGTTGACATTCTTTATTTTTTGCATGTGTTGAGAGAGTCCTTTGCCCGGGATGAATACCAAAGCTGGATCGCGGCGGACCAGCCTGCGGCAATGCTGTATGACATGGAGTATTTGTCCCCTTCCGCTGCGATCCATGGACTACAAAAGCTGATAAGCATTGCTGGTACAATGGCTTATAGCGCGTATGCGGATATTGTCATTTTGTGTGTAGAGGCTCTGGATATTACGGATTGCACCCAAGAACAAATGTTATCAGGCGTTGATATTGAGCTTTCTTTGACGGCGATAGCGGAGGCTGAAAACATTCAAATATCCTTACGGACAGAGCAGGAATATTTGAAAGAATGGTTCCTTCCGAATCTAAACGCGGACGATATAGGTCGTTTTTATACAGGTTTAGAACAACTGCTGGTCAACTGATATTTATTAAGTGCGTAACCAATTTCTTTTCGTTTATTATTATAGTTAATAATTATATTACTCATTTAATCATAATGTTGACCATGATAATTATGGTGTGTTATATTGAAAGCGTAAATAAAACGGCTTGTTATTCTTAGAGGTACAACGGATTTTATTTTCGCATTCAGAGAGGATGGTTTAGGTGGCAGCAGCTGTAAAAGCAAAAATGATTGTAGACAAGTCTTTTCGTATTGCTGAAGTCGATAAACGCATTTATGGTTCTTTTGTAGAGCATCTCGGGCGTGCGGTATATGGTGGTATTTATGAGCCTACTCATTCCACTAGTGATGAAAGCGGTTTCCGTAATGATGTTAAAGAGTTGGTAAAACAGCTTGATGTTCCTATTATACGTTATCCAGGCGGTAACTTTGTATCCGGCTACAATTGGGAGGATGGTGTCGGCCCGGTTGCGTCCAGACCTAGACAGCTGGAGCTGGCATGGAGAACGGTCGAGCCCAATGAAGTGGGTACGAATGAATTTTTTAAATGGGCCAAGGATGTTGGTTTCGAAGTTATGATGGCAGTAAATCTGGGTACGCGCGGAATTGATGCGGCGCGCAATCTGGTTGAATATTGCAACCATCCGGGCGGCTCCTACTGGAGTGATCTGCGTCGCAGTCACGGAGTAGAGCAACCGCACAAGATCAAAACATGGTGTCTTGGCAACGAAATGGATGGTCCTTGGCAGATTGGACATAAGACAGCGGAAGAGTATGGTCGTCTCGCTGTAGAGTCTGCCAAAGCGATGAGGCTGATTGATCCTGATATTGAGCTGGTATCCTGTGGCAGCTCCAGCTCCACGATGCCGACGTTCCCGGAATGGGAAGCGACGACGCTGGATCATACCTATGAGGTAGCCGACTATATTTCCCTGCACCAATACTATGGCAACCACGACAATGATACGGCTAATTATCTGGCGCGTTCGATGGATATGGATCATTTTATTCAAACAGTCATCTCGACCTGCGACTATATTAAAGCAAAGAAACGCAGCAAGAAAAAAATGATGCTCAGCTTTGACGAATGGAATGTGTGGTACCACTCCAACGATGCGGACAAAAAAATTGATCCGTGGTCTGTAGCACCGCCACAGCTTGAAGATATCTATAACTTCGAGGATGCGCTATTGGTGGGCAGCATGCTGATTACGTTCTTGCGTCACGCGGACCGTGTAAAAATGGCTTGTCTGGCTCAACTGGTCAATGTTATTGCACCAATCATGACCGAAAATAACGGAAAAGCGTGGAAGCAAACGATTTTCTATCCGTACCTGCATGCATCCCGTTATGGTCGGGGAATATCGTTGATGCCTGTGGTAGACTCCGAAAAATACGATTCCAAGGATTTCACAGACATTCCTTATCTGGATAGTGCTGTGGTCTATGATGAAGAGGGAGACGCTCTGACCATTTTTGCGGTTAACCGTCACTTGTCCGAGTCGCTGGAGCTGACGGTGGATGTGCGCAGCTTCGCAGGCTACCGCATTGTGGAGCATACGGTACTGGAGCATGACGATCTCAAGGCGACCAACAGCCCGGCAGGGGAAAAGGTTACGCCTCATACTGGCGGCAATGCCAAGCTCGAGGATGGAATTGTAAAAGCCCACCTGGGCAAGGCATCGTGGAACGTCATTCGTCTCGCTAAGTCTCATTAATTCTCTTCTGCAATAGGTAGGTCTTATTTGTAGCTAAATAAGCTCGCATTCTCTCTTGTAATGACCTACAAGAGAAGAAGTGCGGGCTTTTTGTATAAAATGAGTCATTTGTCCCTCAGTAAAAATGGTGTTAGAAGAAAGGGCAAACTTTTATATAAATATTATTTTGATTACCAAATTTAGCCGGGTGAAGTTGATGCTTATTAACTAAAAACTCATGCTGCATACACTTTTATGAAGTTACTTAGTCCCTATGTCGGGTCTTCAATGTGAAAAAAGACCCTGTTATATCGTTGTCAATGTATTGATATCTGAAATGCGGCATGTGTAATCTGATCCGAATCCACGTTATACTTTAAAAGATGGTTGATTCAACATCAGATGATGGTTGTGGCATTTCGAGAAAGGAATGGTGTGTATGAGTGAGACGGACGAATATCGTTTTCAGGTGAATTTGGGCGGTATGATTGATATTTTGGCCAATCATTTATATAGCAGTCCACGGGTGTTTATACGTGAGATTTTGCAAAATGCAACAGATGCCATTACAGCTCGCAAGGAGCTGCGAAGGACTGCTGCTGAAAGTAATGTATTGGAAGAGCAGGCTCTAAAAGCTACAGCTTTAGAAGATAAAGACTTCGAGGGTAAAGTAACTGTGGAGCTATCTGGCTCCGGGGAGCAGCAGGTTTTGATGATTCAGGATAACGGCATTGGACTATCGGAAGAAGACATTCACCGTTTTCTGTCCATTATCGGCCAATCCTCCAAAAAGGGAACCGATTTGCTGACCTCAGAGACTTCATTTATCGGACGCTTTGGGATTGGTTTGCTGTCTTGCTTTATGGTGAGCGATGAAATTGTGGTGCTAACGCGCTCGGTAAAGGAAGGCATCTCTATGGAATGGAGAGGGAAGCCGGACGGGACGTATACGATCCGTCGCTTGGAGACGGAATTGCCCGCAGGAACGCAAATTTATTTGCGCTGCAAGCCGGGGAGCGAGCTTTATTATGAGCCGGCACAGGTAAAGGAATCTCTATTTCATTATGGGGCTCTGCTGCCGTATCCCGTCCTGCTGTCTGTTGATGGAAAGACTGAGTGGGTCAATCTTCCATCGACGAGCTGGATGCAGAACCCGGAACAGCTACGCAGTCGGCGTAGTGAGGTGCTGGATCTGGGGTATCGTCTGATGGGTGAGCGCTTCAGCGATTTTATCCCGCTACGGACGGCATCGGGCAGAACAGGCGGGATTGCATTTATATTGCCTCGCAGCATTAATCTGAACAGCAAGCGGCTGCATCGGGTGTACCTGAAGCATATGCTCGTGTCCGACAAAGCGGAAAATGTATTGCCGGAATGGGCATTTTTCATTAAAAGCCTGATTTGGACAGATGAATTGCAGCCAACGGCATCTCGTGAATATTTTTATGAAAATGAGCAGCTTGATGCTGTTCGCTCTGAACTGGGAACCTGCATTCGTGAAGAGCTGTTACGAATGGCGGAATATGAGCCGGATCGCCTGCAACACTGGATTCGTCTGCATGAACTGTCCATGAAGACGCTCGCGGTCGAGGATGATGAATTTTTGCGCATTATGCACCGCTGGTTTTCCTTTGAAAGCACATTCGGGCGGCGTGAGCTGAGTGAGCTGATCCGCGAGGCAGGCGGACGTCCGCTTCATTACACAGCGACCGTGGATGAGTATCGCCAGATTACGCATGTGGCGGCAGCGCAGTCCATGTTGGTGGTCAATGGCGGCTACATTTATGATTCGGAAATTCTGGAAAAGCTGCACTGGATTGGCCCTGAACTGCAGACAGAGCGGCTTAGTCCCGAGGATGTATCTCTTTCATTTACCGGGCTGACGCAGGAAGAGCACGATAAGTATTACAGTGTGCTGCGTGTGATGGATGCTGCTTTGCAGCCGATGCGCTGTCGCAGCGAATTGAAGCGTTTTGAGCCTGCGAGCTTGCCTGTACTGTATACTATTTCGCAGGATGCACTGACCTTGCGCTCCATGGAAAACACCGTCGAAGAGACAACGGCGCTATTGTCCAACGTGCTTGATAGCCTGAAAGCGGGAGTCCAGCAGAATGCGGGCTACTCGACCTTGTATTTTAATCTGAACAACCCGGTGGTGGCGCGTATTTTTGAAGCTTCTGATACGCAGATGATTACAGCTGCTACAGAGATGATGTATGTAAATGCACTTATGATGGGGCATTACCCGATGAACCGCAATGAGCTGGGATTGATGAACAGGAGTGTACTGCATTTTATTAATTGGGGATTAGGGAACGGACAAAATACGTAATCGCATCATTATAGGAGGAACCACATGGAAGATACGATACATGATTTGATGGAACAGGCGGAGGATCTGCCCGGAGGGGCGGCAAAGCTTGCGATCCTGGAGGAAGCCGCCCGTTTGGCGGATACTTCCGGGTTGCAGGAGCTCGCTTATGAAATTCGGGGAGAGATTCTGGAATGCGCTATTTTTAATGGGTATCCATTAAAGGCGCTAGTCGCTTTTTCATGGCAATTGGGTCGATTTGATCAAAATCCAGAGGAATACGACGCAGATACACTGTTGTGGAATTACAAATGGATACTCGGTAAAGTATGCAGCTTTTCCAATATACCGAGGACTCAAATAGAAGATCTGGCGGAGGATATGCGCAAACGTTATGCCGAATACGGGTATAATGAGCGTCCGTATTACTATTATAAGTTCCGTATCGCGATGGACATGGGTGAACTGGATGAAGCACGACGGTATCTGGATACGTTCCGCCAGATTGAGTCAGACAGTATGAGTGATTGTGAAGCCTGTGAGCAAAGCCAGATGGTGCGGTTCTATTACTTGACCGGAGAAGACGAACAGGCGCTTGCCGTGGCCAAACCGATTTTGTCGGGACGGATGAGATGTGCGGAAGTGCCGCATGTGACGCTCTCGCAGGTGCTATTGCCGCTTTATCGTCAGGGGGAGGTCGAGCAGGCGAAGGAGCAGCATCGTAAAGGCTATCGTCTGGTTCGCGATGACCGTGACTTCCTGAAAACGATAGCGGAGCATATCGAGTATTTGACAATCGCGAACCCGGTGGAGGGAATCGGAGTGGTGGAGCGTCATTTGCACATGGCGTTGGACTATGAGAGCGGACTGGAGCAAATGTATTTTTACGCAGCGATGGCAGGGCTGTTGCAAAAGCTGGATGCTTCGAGAAAACTTCGCTTGATGCGGATGCCTGCAACTTTAGAGTGGGGCAAAGAGGAGCGCACACTAGAAGAAATCATTGCGTATTTCAGACCTCTGGCGGAGTCGGCGGCAGCAGCGTTTGATCGGCGGAACGGGAATACGTTTTATTCCGACTGGATTGGCCGAATTTTGCAAACAGCTTAAGAAGTAGAGCGGCTTGCCAGCAACCCTATTTTATACAGCCCAAACAATGAGTGAGTATAATGTTCTTGTTTGAATTGACAGGAGGGATTATGTCGTGACTGTGACCGAAAAGGTGATTAATTTTGCACATCGCGGAGCTTCGGGGGTATGTCCTGAAAATACGCTGGCGGCGTTCCGCCACGCGCTGGAGCTGGGAGCAACAGGTATCGAAACGGATGTGCAGCGTACCAAGGATGGACGTCTGGTACTGATTCACGATGAATCGCTGGAGCGTACGACAGGCTCACCACTGGATGTAAGGGACATCACGCTGCAAGAACTGAATACACTGGATGCGGGCGGCTGGTTTGGCGAGAAATTCCGGGGCGAGCGGGTACCGTTGCTGGATGAGCTGCTGGAGCTTGCGCAGTCCAGCGATACAGTGATTAATATTGAATTGAAAAATAGCATTTATCGCTATCCCGGTATGGAGGAAGAGGTCATTGCTGCCGTGAAGCGCTTCGGGTTGGAAGAGCGGGTGATCCTGTCCAGCTTCAATCACGAATCGCTGGCGCTCTGTGCGCAGCTTGCTCCTGAGACTAGGACGGGTGCGCTCTATGTCGAGATTATGGTTCGCCCATTGGAGTATGCAGCTCAATTTGGGGTCACAGCACTTCATGCCCACAAGAATGCCGTTACACCAGAAGCTGTATCTGAGGCTTTGGCCATAGGTGTAGTCTACCATCCGTGGACAGTGAATGAGCCTGAGGAAATGAAGCGCCTGCTGGAAGCTGGGGTCAGCGGCATTATTACGGATTATCCTGATCGGTTGGCGCACATTTTAGCTGTCCACTCTTCCTAAACAAAGCAGACTGGACTGAAGTGGAAAGTCTCTCCTATTCGCACTCGTGATTACGAGGCGAAGGAGAGTCTTTTTTGAGTTTGTGCTAAAGAACGGGAAGTCGTGAATGAAAAGTTACTAATGAAAGTTACTAATGAAAGTTACGATGAACCTGATTCTTCCTACTTGATGCCCAGCCTCATACGGTAGCTGAACAGGATATCCAGTGTTTTTCCCTGAAAATGATCCTCGACCTGTTTCACAAAGTGTGCCAAATCGTCATCCAGTGTTCGGTTGCCAAGTTTGAAGACACTCTGAATCCCACCTTGGCTCAGAGCAAGCCCTGTATAGCGAGCAGCGTCACACTGCTCACGGTTGTGAAAGACAATCTCCCGGGTATAACGGAATTGCCCGCTGCGGTGTAGATTCGACAAATGCTGATCCTTGTTCCATTTATGGGCCTGCTGCTCTATAGGAGCTTCCTGTTCCAAAATGGCATCCGCTTTGGCGATAAGCTCTGTATAAGCCTGCTCTACCTGCCATTGCAGCACCGGAGGCCAGTCACAGTCAAAGGCTGCGAACACGCCGCCCTGAGCCAAGACTCTGCCCGCTTCCTGGAGCGTGCTCTCGGGGTTCATCCAGTGAAAGGATTGAGAGCAGGTGATAACGTCTACAGTTCCATCCTCAAAGGGCAGATTGTTGGAGAACCCGCTTTGGAAGGAGATGGTTGCTGCTGTTGTCGTTCCTGCTGCCTCCAGCTTACGCTGAGCTATTCCTCTCATGTCCGGGTTAGGCTCGATCCCGACGATCTGCCGAGCCACGTCTTTCCATATGAAGGTCGAAAGCCCTGTACCACAGCCGATATCGGCGACAAGCTCCACGTTTCGTTCCAGATAGCGGCTAATGATTTCCACGACGAGCGATGGTGCTTCCGGACGGTGTTGATCGTACTTGTCGGCAAAACCATTAAAACGGTCCACGTTACTTTGCAGATTTCCTTCAGGTATCATAAGGGCTTTTCTCTCCTTTGCCTCGACCGGGTGGGGCCGAGCAGATTCCGATGCTGCTGTACTCTTACATTGTACAGTTTTATATGCTTATCCATCTACTGTCGTGATTGCACAGTAACCATCGGATTTCGGAGGGGGAAATTTCCCTATTTTATCATTGAAGCAAGCGCCCACTCGCGTATCATGGAGTCGAGCATTGGACGCAAATCCTCGCGCTGCATACCCATATGGAGAACGGCTTCCAAATATCCAGCCTTATCACCAATATCATAGCGTGTGCCTTCCAGTTCTAGTGCAAGCAGCTGGTTCTGTAATGCCACCTGATGGAGGGCGTCTGTCAGCTGATATTCACCACCTGCCCCGGTGGACATGTTTTCCAATATGGAGAAAATGGAAGACTCCAATACATACCGTCCAATGACTGCCTGACGCGAAGGAGCATCAGCAGGGGATGGTTTTTCAACAAGTCCGGCGACCTCGTGAATAAGGCCCTTCTGGCGGGTAGAGTCAATAATGCCGTATTTACTCACATCTTGTTCTTCCACCGTGCGCACGCCGACCACTTGCTTGCCCGTCGCCTCGTAAACATCCATCATTTGACGAATTGCCGGGGTAGAGGAATTCATAATATCATCGCCCAACAATATAGCGAAGGGCTCGTCGCCAATGAACTGACGAGCACAGCGTACCGCATGTCCCAAGCCAAGGGGCTCCTTTTGACGGATATAGTGAACGACTGCTTTGCCCCCAATGCTTTGAACCTCGCGCAGAAGGTCGTACTTGCCTTTGCTCTCCAGCACTTGCTCCAATTCCACAGACTTCTCAAAATGATCCTCGATGGCTTTTTTATTGCGACCCGTGACGATAATGATGCTTTCAATCCCGGATTTGACGGCTTCTTCTACGATATATTGAATAGCCGGTTTATCGACTATTGGAAGCATCTCTTTAGGTAGTGCCTTTGTAGCAGGCAGGAAACGGGTTCCTAGTCCGGCGGCTGGAATAACGGCTTTTGTAATTTTTCTCACAGAGATTCACTTTCCTTTCGGGATGGGGAACCAAATACCCAGTATCGGCTCCCGATATAATTAATGATCATTCCGGCTGCGGTAGCGATCAGCTTGCATAGGGCAAGGGGCAGCTCGGTTCCAGTGTGAAGCAGTTGCAATAATAAGGCGGTTAGACCCAATACAATCAGGTTGATGGCAATAAATTTGGGTAATTGACTTTTATGAGTATCGTTTGATCGTTGTTTGTTGAATGTCCATTTGCTGTTTAGAATATAACTGTTGGCTGTGCCGCAGCTATACGAAACGATCTGCGCAATCAGGACGGGAACTCCGGCCCAGGCCAGCAGCATAAAAATGATATAATCTACACCCGTATTAACCAGTCCTACCATACCAAAACGGATTATAGGAAGCAGTGGGGCTATGCGACTTTTCATGAGCTATGCTCCATGCCCGGATTTGGACCCGGTATATACTGCGCTATTGCCGCGTATAGTGCGTCCGGCAGAGATCAGACTGTCCCGGGCTCCTTGCATGTAGAGGGAGTCACGTTGTTCAGGAGCCTTCATGGCATGGGTTGGTCCGTTTTCGTATTGTCCACCCAGATGCTCACGTACAATGTAGAGCGGACGGGCTTTGGTTTCATCATATATTCGCCCTACATATTCACCCATAATACCGAGAATGATCAGGATGACACCGTCAAAGATCAGGCTGATGCTAATCATGGACGACCAGCCCCTCATCACGTAGGAATCGGTGAAAAAATTGAGGAATAGCACGTACATCAGATACAGGAAACCGGACATCGACAGGAGTGCTCCAATATAGCCTGCCAGCTTGAGCGGTTTAATCGAAAAGGAGGTGATCCCGTCCAGACTGAGCTTGATCATGCGTTTCAGCGGGTACTTGGTTTCGCCTGCGAGTCGTTCATCACGCTCATATTCAACAGCCGTTTGCTTGAAGCCGATCCAGCTGACCAGTCCACGGACAAATCGGTTATTTTCCGGCAGTCGCTTTAATTCATCTATAACCTTGCGGTCCATCAGGCGGAAGTCCCCGGTGTCCACCGGGATATTGATGTCCGTGGATGCTTTGAGCACACGGTAGAAGAGGCTGGCCGACCATTTCTTGAAGCGAGTTTCGCCATTGCGTTTTAGCCGTTTGGCGTAGACGACTTCATAGCCTTCCTTCCATTTGTTAGCCATCTCAACAATCAGCTCGGGTGGGTCCTGGAGATCGGCGTCAATGACGACCACCGCCTCTCCCACCGCATAATCCATCCCGGCAGTAATGGCCAGCTGATGACCGAAATTGCGGGAAAAATCAATCAGTACAATGGTGTCATCTCTGAGACTGAATTCCTTGATGAGCTGGGCGCTGCGGTCCGAGCTCCCATCATTTACGAAGATCAGCTCGTAGGGCTCTCCCATCGAGCCCATAACTTGTTTTAGCCGCCGATAGGTTTCTGTAATGACGGCTTCCTCGTTGTACATCGGAATAACTATGGAATAACGAATTTGTTCACTCATGAGTAATTCCTCCCTATTTATAATGTGATTTCGTATAAAGTACCGCTTCCGCCACGTTCGTCTCCGCCAGGTCCACCTTGACCATCCTGAGCAATCGAATTACTGCTCGTTTTGTCGTTTCCGCTGTTGGATGCTTGAGCATCTGTACTTGCTTCGCCAGTTGTTGTTTTCCATTCATCTGTAGGGATTAGTTTGCCGTGCTCTTTGATCCATGCGGTGACCTCGGAGTTACCGCTGTCCGGTCTGCCGCCGCCACCACCATTGATCATGAAGTATTTCACTTGACCACTTTCGACCAGCGCCTTGATCTTATCGACGGTATACACCGGATCGGAGGATACAAAGCCGTTCATAATAATCACTTTTTGTCCAGCTTCAATCATGTAAGGAGCAGCTGTTGAATAATTGCTTGCTGCGAAAAGGTAGGTTTCACCTGTGTTATGCTGCTGCAAATAGCTCAACGTTTTTTTGTCTAAGCTATGACTTCCGTTCGGTCCACCCATTCCTCTGAAGCGGGTAGAAGATCTATGTTCCCTGTCTGTGCTTGTTCCTGTGTTTTGACTATTTGCTTGACCATTGGCGCTCTGGCCGCGGTTGCCAAAATGACCTCCTGGCATTCCGCCACCACCTTCACCAAATTGAGACGGTCCGGCTTGTGGAATCATGCTGTTAAGCCCGTAGGTAATTGGCGTCAATGCCCAGTACACAGGGCCGATGAACATTGCAAGTACACTTGCAATGATGGCAAATCTCGTGAACTTCTCTGATTTCAGTCGGGCTATTACCAGTAACGCTGTGCCCATGATCCCCAGAATTAATACCCCGATGGACCAGCCGCTGCCGATGGTCTTGTTGTAATTTTGCAAAACAAACCAGCTAAATACCGAGGTTGCCAATACCGCGACGGGTAACAGCCAGGAGAGCCAATTGGAGCGCTCACGATACTGCTTCCACAATTCTACGAATCCGGCTCCGAAGAGCGCTGAAATCGGTGGAGCGAGCATAATTAGGTAATATTGATGAAAGAAACCGGCTACGCTGAAAAATGCAGCGGCGGGAAGCAGCCAAGCCAACCAGAAGATGACCTCTCTGTGCTTTTGTGTCATATGACGACGGCGAATGCTTGCAAGCAGGCCGACCGAAGCAATCAATGCGAATGGAAGCAGCCAGCTGGCCTGACCTGACAGCGCAGACTGGAACAACCGTAAAGGTCCCTTTTCACCCGTGCCGAACATGCCGCCACTGGAATTCCCGCCAGGTCCACCACCAGGGCCGCCCTGACCGTTATTACCAAATCCGCCCGGCGGCATGTGGCCACCTGCACCGAATCCGCCTGCTGCCATGTTGTTTGTACCCGTGTCGACAGTTGCTGTAGTACCGTCCGATGATGCAGTTGTCTGCGTCTGATCCGAATTTGACTTGCTGCTATTCGTTGAAGCCCTTTGTTTCCACTCCGAGTTTTGGTCGCCACGTCCACCGCCTGTCCCCCGATCCCCTGTCAAACGGGACAGACCGTTATAGCCAAAGGCCAAATTCAGTACAGAGTTTGTACCGCTGCTCCCCATATATGGGCGTTGGTCTGCCGGGGTGGAGTCCACCACAACTGCCCAGGAGAGCGACACGATCAGGAGAATAACGGCCGAACCTGCCAGGGTTACCGCTTTTCGCTTCCAGTTAAACTTGGAGGCCAGCAGATAAAATAGTCCAAAAGCGGGAACGATCATGTAGGCTTGTAGCATTTTTTCATTAAAGGCGATGCCTACGACTGCGAAAGCCGCGAGGATCAGCCCGGTTTTGCTATTTTTAATGCCTCTGAACAAAAGCCATGTCGCAAGCAACAAGGTGAATACCAGCATAGCGTCGATGTTATTCGTGCGGCTGACCGCTACTGCTATCGGTGTGGTTGCCATAGCGAAGGCGGCCAATCGAGCGGCTATCGTACCGAAGCTCGGTTTCACGAGCAGGTATACGAGCAATACCGACCCGACCTGAGCCAGTGCTTGCGGCAGAATAACGCTCCAGCCGTGAAGCCCGAATATATAGGCGCTCGCGGTCTGAAGCCAGAACACAACAGGCGGTTTGTCTACCGTTACCGACCCGGCAGAATCGAGTGAGGCGAAGAAGAAGTTGTGAAAATTCTCTAGCATACTCGCTACGGCCGTCGTGTAGTAGGTGTTGGCGTATTTGTCTTGCCAGATGTTGTATCCATTCAAAAATGCAGATATCAACATGGTGATGATCAGGGGGATATCCGCCCTGCTTTTAAACCAGTTTTTAATCATGTACATTCCACTCCCTGTGAAAATTCTTTGTGTTTATTCCGTTGTTCTAGCCGCTATCTTCAGGACTGCGGAATGACCAGTCGCTTCTGATCTTGGCCCGGTGAACTACCGGCTTGCTATTATCATGCCAGACGTACCTTAATTGGTTATGAGCGCTCCCTGAACGTTAGCTGAAAGCTTATCAGAGGTACTTTTTTTACGGTGGGATTCAGGTATATTAGATACAGGCAAATATAAACCGACTTTTTATATGGGGAAAAATGCAATGTTATGAAAGGGAAGATGAATCATGAATCCAATCCACGGAGTTAAAATTATGCTGGCTGACGATGAGCCTCATATTTTGCAATTTTTAGAGCTTGGACTTATTAATGAAGGATATGAAGTCAAAACCGCCGGGAATGGGAGTGATGCGGTTGATCTGGCAAGGGAGTTTCGTCCGCATGTAGCGGTGCTGGATGTCATGATGCCTGAAATGAACGGCTTCGAGGTATGCCAAAGTCTCAAGGAGACGGAGGATAACATTGCGGTCATTATGCTGACAGCCAAGGATGATGTAGATGATCGGGTGAAAGGCTTAAAGCTCGGTGCAGATGATTATGTCGTAAAGCCCTTCAGTTTTAATGAGCTGCTGGCTCGCATTGAAGCGCGTTTGCGCAATCAGTTTCCCGATTTGCTGGGGGAAGTGGTTCATGGACCCTTTCAAGTGGATGACCGACGTAAGGAGATTCGCTATCAGAGTCAGGTGCTGGAGTTGTCGCCTACCGAATATGAACTATTGAAGTTTCTGGTGCTGAACCACGGCATTGTATTGAGTAAAAGTCGTATTTTAGACAGGGTGTGGGGCTACGATTTTGGAGGCGAGGATAATATTGTTGAAGTGTATATCCGCTCGTTGCGTGAAAAACTTAAAGACAAAGAACACCGAGTCATTCGTACGCTACGCGGTGTTGGGTACCGGGTGGACCTGCTATGAAGGCGGGGGGCAAAAATCGGAGAAAATATGCTCTCCGTTCTCTCCGGTCCCAGCTTTTGGCCAGAACCTTACTTATTTTGGCTCTGCTGCTCGTATTGATCGGTTTTCTACAATATTTTCTGATGAAGGATTTTCTGTATCGCAGTCGCGCAGACGCTATGAGGGCGCAGTTACACTCAATTCCTGCTGATTTATTGATCAGGGACTCCGAAGAGCAGAACGGAGGAACTGCTCCCCAGGAAGGAATTAATCGGAGGGATAGTCGACCGGGGCCGTTTTTGTTTTGGTCGGATATGTCGCTCGCATCTATAGACACAGACGGAACCTTTCGGAGCTTATCCAGTGAAAATGGACTTAACCCACCGCGTCTCACCGCTGAGCAGTATCAAGCGATGCAGCAGAGCAGGCGTATGCGCCATGGCTATCAATTGGTCACGGACTCTCAAGGGAATGAGCAACTGGTTGTGTTCCGCCCGCTTGGTCCACCTGACCGTTCGTCAGGTTTACTTCAAATGGGTGTATCCACGACTTCCATGCAGGAGCAGCTGATTAATCAGCTTCGTACTTTTATTTTATTGTCACTGATTGCGCTTGCCATTGGTCTGGCGCTCATGCTTCCTGTGCTGCGCCGCACGTTGGTACCCCTTTCGGGGATGGTCGAGGCGGTCAAACGTATTGATGCCGGCAATTTGGCCGAGCGCTTCGACGCTGATCAGGGGCAGTATGAAGTGGATCGCTTGGCGGTTTCATTTAACGGAATGCTGGAACGGCTAGAGCATTCTTTTACTGCTGAACGGGAATTGCAGATGCAGATGAGGCGCTTTATAGCGGATGCTTCTCATGAGCTGCGAACCCCGCTTACGTCGATTCACGGCTTTTTGGAGGTATTGCTTCGCGGGGCGGCAGCCAATCCCAAGCAGCTTCAGTCCGCACTAGAAAGTATGTATGGAGAATCCAAGCGGATGAATAAGCTAGTCTCTGATTTATTGTTGTTGGCTAAGCTGGACCGAACACCGGAGTTGAAGCTGGAAGACATATCGTTGGATGAGCTGATGCTGGAAATGAAACCACAGCTGCTAATGCTGGCAGGCACACGTAAGGTGGTTTTTGATATGACGGCAGATGTGCGGGTGCTGGCAGAGGGGGACAAAATCAAGCAGGTGGTGCTCAATCTATTTCACAATGCTGTTCAGCATACGGATCTGGAGAAAGGTGTGATCCATGTGAATTTGTCCGCCGGCAAGAAGTTGGCAGATATCCAAATTCGTGATAACGGACCAGGCATGAGTCAGGAGCAGCTGGAGCGGATTTTTGAGCGATTTTATCGTGGAGATGAATCACGTACACGCAGCTCAGGTGGAGCGGGTCTTGGCTTGGCTATTACAAAGTCTATCGTGGAGGCGCACGGCGGAAACATCACAGCCCAAAGTACACTGGAAATTGGCAGTGTATTCAAAGTAACGCTGCCTTTATCGGGAACGGTATAGTATTGCACATGACGGAGCAGCATAAAAATAGCCCCCCGAACCGTAGCTTTGCTTGTACACGGCTCGGGAGGCTTTTGTGTTGTTAGTTAATCAGTGCAGCTTTTTGTAAAAGTACATGCAGCACCTTGGCGGATGCCTCGCGTGTTGTAGGTGCATTCGGCTTGAAATAGGAGGAGCTTTGAATCGTTTCTCCATTGATAATACCTGCTGCACTCACTTTTTCAATGCTGTCCTTGGCATAGCCTGCAAAAGATGAAGCATCATGATACGGTGTGCGTGTAGGGCCATCGACGGCTGCTTTAATTTGAAGCAGGTCTACAGCTTTACCCAGTATGACAGCAACTTCCTGACGGCTGATATGAGCGTTCGGATCAAACTTGTTGTTGTTGCGGC
>NZ_ASSB01000343.1:0-1316 GCF_000520755.1 Paenibacillus sp. 1-18 | reverse complement strand
AAGCCTGTCTGTGTCTAACTTTTTGGGGTCAGTTCAGTTAAGGTTAGCGGGGATTGTTTTGTTTCTATCCGTTTAAGCAACTCCAATCGCATCCCGAGGCTCGATGCTCTGATTATGGATGTGTTGAATAGGCATAGCTAAGATAAACAAAAAGCTAGTTGCGACGATCAGCAGTACCATTTTTCTCAACATTATTTATCCACACCCTCTCAATGAAATTGAAAAACTCTGCTTTGATTTCAGTAACTGCATAGGCTTGAAAACGAACAAACAATCCCATAAAGTTTACAAAATATGTCTCATTATTTAGTGTATGCGCTTTTACCATTGCACATAACAAATGTTTAAAGCCATCACTATATTCCCCTCGATGTAAATAATAAAAAGCTAACTCATAACCAAAACGTGCATACTGGTCTGACTCAACTTGTTGGGTATATATGTCCGTAGATGGCTGTTGTTGAACAAAAGAATTTATCTCCGTTTCAAACTGCTGAAGTATGTCATTCACATCTATTTGATATTGGTTAGCCGCCATCATAATGTTCAACATATTTGCAACCATTTCTTTTTCAGTTTTATCTGGCGATGCAATAATATAGTCAACATAATCGTGTAGCACACTTAAATCGCCAGACAAAAGCTTGTATACGTAAGTATTACATTGCACCCAATGTTGAAACAGTTTGATCCAATGTAGGGTATCCTCGTCCGTCTCTTTGACCCAATCTAAATTAGCATAGGCGTATGTATATTGTAGAGCCTGTTGATAATCGCCTTGGGCTTCGCAGACATTTGAACATAGTAAATCGGCATAGGTGATGTACACAAACAAGGGGCGACTTAGCTTCTTTTTAGACTCATTGCGCTCTCGGCTCTTCTGTTGATGTTTCATTGAATATTGAATCTCTGCTTTCGCCTTCATTTTTTTAGCTATTTCATCAACCGTATCCCATTCGTTCAAAGAACGATATACATTCGCCAAATCCTTCAATGCGTCAAGCTGGTCTATTTCATCTAGGCGCTCAACAAAAGCTTCAAATATCGCTGCTGCCCTGAGATTGCGTTTTTGATCGTCTCCAATCTGAATCGTGAATATACGATATTGACAGACTGCCAAACGCTCAGAGTGTTGATATTTCTCCGCTTCTGCTACCCCCTCATAGAGCAGCAATGCAGCCGCATGTCGTCCCTGTGCTAATAACGTTTCTGCAATTTCAAATAGTTTGGATGAATAAAGTAGATTGTCCATGATGGCTCCCACCACTCGACGGATCGCATCCAACTTGTTCAACTCCGCACAGCGATACAAAAAC
>NZ_ASSB01000342.1:0-537 GCF_000520755.1 Paenibacillus sp. 1-18 | reverse complement strand
CCAGAATGGCCAGCAGGCCGCGTGGCAGCCGGTAATGGTAAACGATGAACCAGGATGAGGCGTCCCGGTCAGTCAAAGCCATGAGTAATTCGGAGGGCGTAATGTAGGTGCTGCCCACGCCAATGGCTATAAAGGAACCTACCAGCATTAGAACGAGTAGAATCCACAGCTTTTTCATCTTGCCGCCCTCCCGTTCTTGTGTGCCAGATATAAAAAGAAGGGTGCACCGACCAGTGCGGTTACAATGCCGACGGGTGATTCATACGGAAACGCGATAAATCGTCCAAGCACGTCTGCATAGGTCAGCAGCAGGGCTCCGCAGATTGCAGACAGGGGAATAACCCGTTTGTAATTGTCGCCTGTAAGCATCTTGATAATATTTGGCACCATCAGCCCTACAAAGCCGATGGAACCGGCCACTGCTACAGCAGAGCCTGCCAGCATAATGACCGAGGCCGAGGCCAGCAGACGGACAAGCCGGACATTTTGCCCCAACCCCTGTGCTACCTCTGTTCCGAGACTTAGCACAGACAGCGA
>NZ_ASSB01000341.1:0-880 GCF_000520755.1 Paenibacillus sp. 1-18 | reverse complement strand
GCTGACGATATAAAGCCGTATATTCGAGATCGGCTTACCGATTGGAATCGTTCTGTACGTTTCGTCCGCTTGCAAGTTAAAGTACGACACGTCGACCGTCGCTTCCGTCGGTCCGTACAAATTCACCAGCTTCGCCTGGCCGACCGGAGCCACGAATTGCTGGAACCGCGCCGCCGCATTCGGCGTTAATGCTTCACCGCTGGCAAACACTTGCTTCAGTGAAGCCAGTTTGCCTTGCGCTTCCTCTCCTTGACGCTCGATGTATTCCAGGAAGGCGTTCAGCATCGCCGGTACGAAATGCATCGTGCTGATCCTTTGCGCAGCAATCGTCTCCACAATCACTTCCGGGTCTTTCTCCCCGCCGACCGGGAGCAGGCACATACTCGCTCCGACGAACGACCACCAGAACAGCTCCCATACGGAAACGTCGAACGTGATCGCCGTTTTTTGCAGTATTGTATCTCCTGCATCCAGCGGATACGCCTCCTGCATCCAGATCAGGCGGTTGATCACCGACCGGTGTTCGACCATGACGCCTTTCGGCTTGCCGGTCGATCCCGACGTATAAATGACATACGCGATGTCCCGAGGATCGGCGACCGGCTCCAGATTCGAGCCGTCCAGCACGTAGGCTTGCGCCTCGTCCAGCTTCAAAATCCGGCCCGCAAAGTGTACGCGATCCTGCAAATGGCTTGGCAGCAAGAGCAGCTTGGCCCCCGAATCCTCCAACATGTAGCGGATGCGCTCTTCCGGGTAGTCCGGATCGATCGGTACGTAGGCTCCTCCGGCTTTTAATATGGCGAAAATGCCCACCATCATGTCCAGTGAACGCTCGGCCATCAAACCGACGAGCTGATCGGCCTGCACGCCTTCGGCCCGC
>NZ_ASSB01000340.1:0-315 GCF_000520755.1 Paenibacillus sp. 1-18 | reverse complement strand
CTAGAGACGACATATCGAGCTTTCTGTCCATTGGAATCTTTGTTGCTGTCGAACTGCTATATTCGAATTGGCAAGGATGTTTTTATTATTTTGGGCATGAAGAAATGGAGCGATTATATGGAGTTGTACCTGTATCGCTGTAAGGCAGATTTTGCATTGGAGGTAGAGAAATGACACGGAGCTTAGAACCGATGCTTGATTTCTTTCTGCGAGAGAAAGGCGTACCATGCAGGAACCACCACAAAGCGTTCGCTTTCCGGTTCCACCTGTAGGCTTCCAACCATATAATACGGGTTCGTGCATCCAGTGATAATC